>JBDTTO010000074.1:0-9296 GCA_039930585.1 Gemmatimonadaceae bacterium | reverse complement strand
CGCCGGAAGTCGCGAACAGTTTTATCGGCAGTTGGTTGATAAAGTTGGCACGCTACCAGGAGTGCAGGCGGTCAGTGCGATCAATCATCTGCCGCTGGCTGGCGACAACTGGGGACTTGGCGTAACGATCGAAGGCGCACCCGCCTCGCCCAATGAACGCAAAGGCGCGGTATATCGCGTGGTGTTACCCGGATACTTTCGCGCGATGGGCATCAAGATTGAACAAGGGCACGACATGACGGCTGCCGATCGCATGGGAACAGAACCGGTCGCGGTCGTCAATGAACAGTTTGCAAAACGCTCCTGGCCCAACGAGTCTGCACTCGGCAAACGTTTCGCGCTGAGCGGCGCGACGCCAGTGCGTTGGATGACAGTTATTGGCGTCAGTCACAACACCGTGCGCAGCAGTTGGATCGAGCAGCCTGAAGCCGAGATGTATTTGCCGTTTTTGCAGGAACAGTCGTACCTGGAGAATCAGGGTGGACAGTATGCGTACCTCACTCTCGTAGCACGCACATCGGGCGATGCGGCCGCACTCTCGTCATCGTTACGAGCTGCCGTTGCACAATTGGATCGCGGTGCATCAGTGTCGTCCTTGCAAACCATGGATTCGATTGTCGACGCCGCATCGGCGGACAAGCGATTCTATCTGGTGGTATTGAGCGCATTCGCTGTCGTCGCGTTGGTGCTCGCGGCGGTTGGTATTTATGGTGTGATGAGTCACGCGGTTTCCCGACGTATGCACGAAATGGGGGTGCGCATCGCACTGGGCGCGGGCCGGAGCGACGTGATGAGGCTGATCGTCGGTCGCGGAATGCTGGTGGTGTTGGTGGGAGCGGTGTTTGGAGTTGGCGGGGCGATAGGTCTTACGCGACTTATGAACACCATCATTTACGGTGTACGCGCGACTGATCCACTCACATTTGGCGGCGTGACCGCGTTCTTGTTGTCCGTTGCTGTGGTAGCGTGTTGGATTCCAGCGCGGCGCGCAACGCGTGTCGATCCGCTCACGGCGTTGCGCGGTGATTGACGTATCATCGCCTCAGGAGCGGCAACAGGAATACGAATTCCCGAGACATTCGTGAAATGGCGCGCCGCCCGTGATGACAGCGCGCCACTGATTATCACGTCAACTCAACATGCTCCACGAACACCAGTCGCCGAGCCGTTTTTTCGAAGGGGTTGTCATACGGCGTGGGGCCGTCCGCCAAATACTCCTCGTACTCCGCCACAACTACGCGATACCGATTGCTGGATGAAGGCGCAGTGGGAAGTTCAATCTGTCCATCCCACAACGTTGGCCACTCGAATGCCATTTCCGGAGTTTCGTTCTTTGTCAGCGGCGGCAGTTGTTGTGTGTAAGTCGATTCAGTGCCCGTCGCCACTTTGTGCCAACCGAAATCCTCACCCTGGCTCGGCGTAAGTTTCTCCAGCCACACTTCGATCACGGTTGTCTTCGGAGTTTCGATGGCGAGTTTCGGCACGATCTTTCCGTTGACAATAATTTCTGCCCCAAATCGCGCGGCTTCTGAATACGCAGACGATTGTTCGGGCGCAAAACCAAACACGCGCACGCGACGCCGAGTGGGATTGCCGGTTGTGATTGACATGCTGCGATCGGGCGCAAGCGATGCAAAATCTGACTGCACGATGTTGGACAGGTGCACATCAGGAAGTGAATTCGGCTGATATCGTGCGAGTCCAAGTCGCACAAACGGGAAGTACGCTTCGCCATGTGAAATCTGAATGTCGCAGTACCAGAGCCGGCGGTCGGCGTCCCAGTAGACATCGTGTGGCGCGATATCAACCTGACCGTTGTATTCGTAACGCGAGAGGCCTGGATAGCGCAGGTTTTGTGTCTGGAAATCGCCGCTGGGTTGATCGGCGACGCTGATCGGCGCTCCTGGTGGAAGCCACGCACCATTTCCGTCACGCCGCACGCGCTTGAGCGGAAAGTTCTTTCTGATGGGCGCGACACCTTTCACGAACGGCGACTTCCAGATCGGATCGTTGCCCCACTGCGTCACGATGTGTTTGTACGGTTGATCATTTGGTTCGACATCAACGCCTTCGGGCGGCAACACGACGGCCAACATTTCTCCGTAGCCCGTTGTGTTCCACGGACGATCCAGCCACACGCGCAACCCACTGCCTTTTCTCCAACTGGTGATTCTTCCGTCGGAGTCAACGCCGCGTGCCCAACCAAACATGGGCACGACGTACAACACTTCGGGCGCGGGAGGTGCGGCTGAATTCAAAGCCCACTGCACGACGGGCGTGCCTTCCAGCGTGATGTTCTCGTCGGTTGCGACACGATTCGCACCAGCGCCTTTGTGCAGCACATCCGACGGCATGTACTCACGAAACCGCGTCGTCCCGATCAACTGATACTCCACTCGGCGATATCGCGTGTCGCCAAAGTCGTGAATTTTGGGCGCTGCGATGTCAGAATTTTCGTTCACCGACGCTTTGAACTCGCCGAACATGATCGTGTTGGACTGCCCGTCAGGAATTTTGTGTTCAACAATGCCAGCGTAACCTTGCGGATCGATAATCTTGATTGCAAACGGCGTCGCAACTTTCGCCTGATTTGTCGGCGTGGATGATCCAGGCACGTCGCGCGGATCATTCCATGTGCCGTGGAAATCAACTTTGTCGGTGCTGTTCAAATGACATTGTGCAATAACGGTTGGTCTGACCCACGTCCCGCCCAGATCGCGATACAAGTTCATGGTTGTAATGTCAGGCTTGAGCAACGGACGCTGGACCGCGTGCACGATGTCGAGTTGACGTTTTGGTGAGAGTGGCCACAACAGTCCGGCTTCGGCGCGTTTCCGCAGTATGCCGGTTTTCGCGTCTTTCCCTACCCAATTCCATACGCCCATCATGTCCAGATTGCCGGGTTCCAGCATTGATGAGAGGTGTAATGTTGCGCGTGTGGCTTTTGGTGTGGGCACCAGTAACGTGCGCGTGGCCGCATCGTAACGCGGAACATCATTGTTGTCTTCGTATACGTGAATCAGCCGTGGTGAAACGTCGGGCCATTTTTTGCCATCGTCATACAGCGGAATTTCAATCAGCGAATGCGCCGAAATTGACGGATGGTTTCTGAATCGTGCGATAACGCGCGTGCAGAATGGATCGGGAAGATACGGCAATGCAGAAGCGCCACCTGGTAACACAGAATATTTCGGGACGTCCGGTTCGAGGCCGCGCGTGATTGGCGGTGTTTTTGGATTCGCCGGTTTCTTCTTTGACGGAATGCCCACCACAGGCCCGCTTGTGGCGATGGCATCAGTCGATTTCTGACCAAAATGCGCGAGCTCTTTATCGCGTTCGACCAGCAACGCAAACTGCTGCGGCGTTCCCCACTGGTGGCCATCAAGCATTCCGTGCAGTTCGGCTTCGCGCTGTGAAATTCGTGGCGCCACGGCCCAACGATCGGTCTTCTGGTCTGACGGAGTTGGATCATCAAATTGCGCGTTCATCGAACGCACGGCGACGTGCGCCATTGATTCACCAGACTGCGGCAATTGCGCCTTGTCGCTGGTGCCGACCAGTGCAAAGCCTGGTGGCTGAACCGGTTCGAAGCGCAAGTATGGCTGCGCTGCGGCGGCTGAATTATCTCCCGCGTAATCGAGTATCGTTGGTGGCAGAGAATTTCCGGCCAGGTCGACCGCGCGCGCACGAATGGCGTACTCGCGACCGTAGCGCAATTTCGGCAATGATCCGGGCGTTGGTGCAAACGACGTTTTCAGTCGAACACCGTCGGGAATGTCGGCTTGTGAATTGCGCTGCTTTTGTTCATCCAGATCAACCGCTTTGCCCGGCTGTTGCGCGACCAGGCTCCACCCGTTCCATACAGTGACTGCTTCGTGCAGAAAAACCAGATCTGCATTCGATCCATCGGCCGATGACGTTGCGGCAAGCCGAATTGTTCCTTCCTCGTGCAGCCCGTTGAGCGATACTGCACCTTTGTTGATGTCGTAGTTGGCGGTACGCTCGCAGAGAGAACGCCACTTTTTGATCGTCTTGTCGAGCACGTCAAAGCGCCAACCGCGAACGAGATCTTCCGCGTACAATCCAGCGGTTGCATTTGGTTTGCGCTCGAACAGATCCTTCATGGATCTATTGAGCGTTTTGTTGCGATTGAACGCATTCGTGAGCGACTGGCCGCGTTTCACATGCACCAGCATCAGTCCTGCATTGCGTAACGCCGGAGCCGCCGCGTGACGGGGTAAATGCGTGGTCGGGTCAAGAAGCCGACCATCACGCCCTTGTTTTGCGAGCGTGCGGGTGAAGTTCATCAACTTGTGTACCCCGCCATCAACATCGGCTTGCAGTAACGCAAACTGTTTCGTGTCGAGCTTGAGCAAACCCTTGTGAATTGCGACGTCGTCCGGAAGCGGTGCCGGTCGTGGCGCGGCGGTGAACGTGCTGGCGGTATGCACAGCGTGGGTGATTGGTGCTGCAGAATCTGATTTCACAAACTGTGCAGCATTTCCTGGTACAGGCGCCACGGGCAACTTCGCAGTAACTGACAGCGCAAGATCAGCACCTCGCGGAACGTCGGCGCGCGGTACAACAAAATCGAGTACGATGCCGAGTTTGCGTAGCAGGGTTGGGTATGGATTCATTGCGGCGACAATCTGATGAAAGTCGATTTCGGCTACCGCTTTGTCCGCATCGAGTGTGGTGCGCTTGTGTGTTTGCCAGGTGACTGGAAGTCGTGTGTCTTCGGGCACAACTGTCTGCGTGGTGACTTCGTTGGGCGGCGTATGAAACAGCTGAAACTCCGCGAATTTTGCATTCACGCCCGAAAGTTTCCCGGCCCGATACGCGTCAAACATTCCCGCAATATTACGCGTCCTGAGTTTCTTGTTGATGAATCTGTCATCCAGATCCTGAATGATATCAACGAGATTCGCAAACGTGGACTTGTTCTGGACAAGCCCATACACCGTTGGTAAGTCATCCGTTGCGTTGGCGGCCAGCTCGCCGTAAAGCTTGGCGATTGTTGAATACATTTCGACCGTGTCGTATGACACGACGGTATTGCCGCTCCGATCATTCATTGCGAACTTGCGCACGAATGTCGTGTCGGGAAACAGCGCGCTCCACGCGGCAAGATCGGGGGTTCCAATAGTTGCGTCAACATTTGACGGTCCCAACTGAATGGACTTCGTGCCCACCAACAGCGTGAACTTTGTTGATTGCAGCGTTTTGGGCCATGCAACAAAATCTCCAAACGTTCGGAGCATCGTTGGTTGATTTTCCGGATCAAGTCTTGGAGAAACAAGAACAGAAAACCGCAGCGACGTATCGTCGGTTGTAATTCCGTTTGGCAATACGGTCCAGATCAGTGACTGCTGTGGCATATGTCTCAGGCCTCCGCGAACGCAGAACAGTAGGACGACCAGGTGGTGTCGGCGGGCATCAATTGTACAAATGTTGGATCTGCGTCCGAGCCGGCAAATTCACGACGGCAGCGCACCGTGACTTCACCACTGAACACCAGCACTTCGATTTCGACGGTGACAGACGCTTCACCCCAAATGAGCGAGCGTTTGCCTTCCTTCTCGTACGTCAACGACAAATTGAACGTGATCGAAATCGAGATGATGCTCATTACATCCAGTTCGCCATGCACGCGCACGTAACCAGTGAGTTGCACCAGTCCATCATTTGCGTCGCTTGCGGCAAGCCAGTGGAAGTAGATGCCGGCTTTGATTTCCACCGAACCCGAAGCAACGCCCAGATCAATCGCCAGACGCGCGCCTGCTTCGAGTGCCGCTTCGATTTCGTGCACACCATCGGCGCCAATACCGATCGACAGAAATCCACCGCCACCCAACAACGATACCGTCAGTGAAAACGGATTCTCGCGCTCGCCAAAGTTGAATCCGACTTCGACTGGCTTTACATCAAACGGAAGTGAGAAACGCGCACCGATTGAAAGTCCGGACAGTGCAAAGATTCCAACCTGCACTGATGGAATGCTGAGCGAATATTTCGCTTCAATGCCACTGGCCGTTACGCTGAGCGCCGATGGATCGGAGAATCCGTTGCCGGGCAACAAATCCTTGAGCTGATTGACGAATTCCAGCGGACCACCAAACGCCACTCCCTGCGTTGGATGCAGATCGACGCTGACTTTTGGTTTGTGCCCCTTTTCGGTCGTGAATTCAAGTGAACGAAACCACAACACAATGAAGCCGAAGAGATCAACCTTGAAATTTCCAATGGTTGCTGTTGCAATCGTTGTTGCCGATCCTGGATCACCAACGGGCGTCGTGACAATTGCCTGCATGGTGAACGGAGATTGCTTGCTCTGATCGGCGCTGGGCACCAACAGCTTGTCCGGATCGGAATGCGCAATGTGCGTCACCCAGTCGTAACGCGCTTCTGCGCGCGCTGGAAGATTTCCAGATGCTGGCAAATCGCGCGTTACAAACTTTGGGGCGCCATCACCGGTGAGTGAAGTTTTCGGAACAAGATTCGCGAGTATGATGCTGCCAAGTATTTTGGCATCGCCAAAGAAATGATGTGGATCAAATGAGTTCTTCGCGACTTCGATGAGGTTTGGTGCGAGTCCGATGCGCCGCGAAAAGCCCTCAATTGAGTTGGTCGGTGATGCGACACCGCCAACAACATCTGTGCGTGACGCCTGGCTTGTTCCGCCAAACGACATGTCAAACGGACCGTCTTTGAGCTCGAGGTACACCTCGCCAGTGTTACTGCCGCTAAACCCAACGTTTCGATATTCCTGCGTGTACTGCACACGCACCGGATTAATTGATCGCCCGAGAATTTGTTGCGCGGCTAACAACGTGACACGCGCTTCTTCGGCTTCCGGATACGTGTTGATGCGCGCATCTGAACGCTGCGACACCGGGCCAGCGCGAAACTTGATATCGTGAGTTGGTATGCGAGGATCGCCCGGAGCATTGGCGTCGGGGGGTGCAAAACAGATGTTCGCACCGCTCATGCTCACCAGACGCCTGGAGTTATCCGCATCATTGTAGGCGCCGATGATGTTTGCGATTTGCAGCATTCCGACGGCCGCCGTGTTCTTTTTCTTGACCGAGCTTGTGTTTCCAACTTCGCTCATGAAGAGCAACGGCATTGAAAACGTCACGCGACGGCCATCACGATCGGTTGCTGCAACATCAAACTTGAAGTCGCCTTCGGCACTGGCGCGCATCATTGGCCAGAACAGTTGGCGCGGAGTCAGTCCGCCAATAACTGTGCCGTCGTCGTACAACATGCGGCCGGTGGAATTCGCGAGGCACGCTGGATCATCGGGCGAAACAAGATTTGGCGTGACGCGTGTCAGCAGTTCGACCGACGTAAACGGAAATCCGTGACCGCCGTGAATGTGATACGATCCGTCAAACACCTTCACCGGCTCGCGAACAACAATGAAGAATCGTTGCCGCAGCACAGCCACGCGCTTGCCAAGCTTCAGATTTTTGTTGCTGGGTTCAAATTTGCGCTCAGTCACTTTGATGAGTGACGCGGCGTGTCCAAACGGAAGGAGAAATCCCGCGTACACCACCCGCACATAATGATCGCGGCCAAGCGACATCATGTGACGCCACTGCTCGATGTCGACGTGCTCCGGACGCGAACTCCACGCACCTTCGCTGTCAAACAATCCGCCCAGTGCGGAGAGAATGACACGAGAAGTTTTCACCGCACGCGGCATGTAATCCGCACCGGTTTTTTGATGCGTGCCGTAGCCTGCGGTGAGATTCACCAGCATCTGACGGTCTTGCGCATCAAGCGGCATCCGAAACGGATTGTTGATCGTATTCGCGAAGCTCTGCAGCGGATAATCGTCGGACCAGATCGCGCGCATCTTCGTTGGCGCGTCGGGTCCGAAGTTGCTCGTGTTATTGGTTAATCGTGTGTGCCAAAGCTCACTGCGTCCGTGCTGCAGAATGGCCGATGTGCGGTGTGCCCAATGCGCTGCGTTGATTGGTGATGTCAGCAATCGATACGGCAATTCCAGCGACGTGACCTTGCTGGTGGGACGTTGTGGTTTCGCGAGCTGTTGCAACAGCGGCGGTGCAGTGGACTCGCTGAGTCCGACACCACCCGCCTTACCCAGCTTCGCTTTGTCTGCGATGCTGTCGTACTGCGCAACCAGGTCAGTGAGTGGCCGAATTCGTGCATCGCTCGGACTGTCGGTTTTCAATTCCTGCAAAGAACGCTTGACGCTGTTCACTTCATCAGCGAAATCCTCGGAGTCGACCATCGAGCGAAGTACAACGCCCGCAGGGATGGTGATGGTGTTATTGCTGGTATCGATTGGCTCCGGTTCAATCGCGGCACCAAGTGCGCGACGCATGGGCCATGTGCGCGCTGCATTCAGCAATGCATCCAGCGTGTACGGAATTGATGTCGTGCCCGTCGGCATTTTGAACGACAGGCGACTCGGTCCCGACATGCGAATGCGAATATTGCTTAGCGGCGGAACTGGTTCTTCGTCTTCAGGTTTGACCGCCGTGTTGTTGTTCGGAAATTCGGAATTCGGATCTGCCGGATTCTCAAATTCGTCTTCGTCTTTCTTTTGAACTTCGGGGCCGGTTGCCTCAAGCAATGCTTCTTCGCCAAAACTCTGCGGCGGAAGTTCAATGACAAGCGTGGCTATCTCGCCGGCGTCAATTCGAGCAAGTGTCGGTTTGGCGCCGCTGACAATCTTGAGGTTGTACAACCAGATGTCCGCGACAAACATGTCGTCTGGACGTCGCACATTGATCCTGAGAACCGTGCGCTGCCTCGCGTCGCGCCATTCGCCCGCGCTCTCTGCCATGCTTCCCCAATCGTTTCCAGCGTCGGCTTTGGGCGTCGCTGTGAAATCGCCCTTCTTCGAACTCGATGGCTTCGTATCGCCCGACTTTTTGATGACGGGTTTCCTGTCATCAGCCTTTTTTACGACGACCGGTTTTGCATCGTCGGAGTTCCTTTTGAGCGTGGGTTTCGCGGCGTCTGCTTTGCTCGCGATCGGTTTCTCGTCGGCCTTCTTGAGGACGGGTTTCTTGTCCTCGGCTTTTTTGAGGACGGGTTTGTCCTTGCGACCTGGCATGCGCCTGCCCTCACGGATAACTGGAGTGCTGGGTTGGATGTCTGGGCGCGCGAATGCCGGTGTTACTTGCCCGGCAAACGCGAACGGAGACAATCATCTCCTGTTATCGCGGGGAGGTGTCACAAAAGCGGACACGCCGCGGTTTGGCACCTAATGGAGTGCAGCTTCAACGCTCAAGTACATCCAATTACATCGACCTCGTGCA
>JBDTTO010000073.1:0-9311 GCA_039930585.1 Gemmatimonadaceae bacterium | reverse complement strand
GATTTATGCCGCAACGGGCAAGCGCATTCGTTCACTGCCGCTCAGCAAGCATGATTTGAGCTGGACGTGATCGCTATTTGATTCGAACACAAAAAAAGAGCTCGGCATTTGCCGGGCTCTTTTTTTGTTGCAGAACTCGAAAGTTCAGCGTTGCTGCTGCGCGAAACAGACGCCCAGTCTGAACGGAGGAAGTGATGCGCCTTCGCGTCGGAGGTCTGCGTGTGCAGAATCTTCCATCGCCGCCAGCGCAATCTTGCCGTTCGATTTCGTGAACTGGGTTCCGTAGATTTGCTTGCGTCCCCACACCAGTCGCATGTGATCTTCAAATACTGCGACGTCAATTGCGGGCGATTCGGCCGGACCTGCTTCCATCATGCGATGCAATGCCGTGCGTGCGAGTGCGGTGTCCTGCTGCACCAGCAGATACACAGCGTGTGTGGCAGCAGCACCAACAACAGAACGCGTTGGCCAGGCAGAACCGCGCACGGCAGCAAGTTTTTTCAGCTGCTCAATCATTGCGCCGGCGGTTGGACCCAACTGTGGAGTTGCGCCCTCAAACTGCACGCCGTAGTTGACTGGCATCCGAAGTGGCAGTGCGATCCCTGCCGCCTGCAGGAGTGCGGTGCGAAGCGTGTCGTCGCTCCACTTGATTCCGGCGTCGTCAAAAAATTCCTTTTGCCGAACAACCCAGGCGTCAGTCGGTTTGAATGCACATGCGCCGGCTTTGGCAGGAGCTGATTGCGCAGTCATTACGCTGGAGGTACTGCTAATCATCAGAACTGCGCACGTGATCGCAGACGCGATTACACGCATCGAGACTTTGTTGTGAGTGTTCATTTCGATGACGGTGTTACGATAAAGTCGTCAAACTGAATCATGCTGTCCGTTTTTGACCACACGCCAACTTTGCCGGATACCGGTTCGGTCAACACAAAGTCGGTCATGAATTTTCCGTCGAGAAACGCCTGCAACGCAGTTCCGTGCACGGTGATCTTGAGCGTGTGCCAGGTGCCCAATTCGAGAGGAACGAGCTCGGGCGCGCGTTTCACAAACTTTCGAACGCCTTTATTGAATGTCCACAACACGACGTTGTCTTCGGTGCCATTAAATCGCACCGTGAGATAATCACCGTTGGCCTTCACGTTAAAGAGAATGCCGGCGCAGCGATCAAGCGTGCCACCAACCATCTGAAAGCGAACGGAGATTTCGCCGTTTTCAAAGTTGTCGACGCCCTTGTACACAGCAATCGGATAGTACGCGAACGCTTTCACGCTCTCGATGAATTCTTCGTTGCGTGCGCCGTACAGTTCGCGTGCCTTGTCCGCAAGTCCGCCGGCGGGTTGTCCGCGCTTCCATACGCGACCGTCAATGAACAACACGTTCCGACCCGCTTCTTTCGCGACCAGCCAACTGCCGACGACCGGCGCGAACGTTTTGGGTTCACGACCAGCAGTTTCGCTGGCAAACGTTGCGTGTTTCTCGCCCGCAGACGCGCCGGTCGTCTGCGCATTCAGCAGAGACGCGGTCACCAAACTGCACAGCGCTGCCGCAAAAATCTGAGTTCGTTTCATCAGTCTGTTCATCCAGCTCGTTGTACATGTTTTCGTCGGATTCCGAACCACGTTCCCGCAATCAATAGCGGCCATACGACAAAAAACACCCATGGCGCGATCCGGCTGCTGGCCGAAGCTGACGCAGCACTTATCGGATAGCCCGGGTATGGCACGTCGTTCGCGCGAATCGGTGCCTGAAGTCCCGCGACTTCGTAAATGGTTTCGAGCACCACTTCCTCGATCGTCGAACGCGACATCAGACGGTGTCCGGCAATTTCATACCAGATCTCGCCGTAGTGATCGCCCGATTTCTGAAATAACTCCGAGCGCCCGGACGCCGAGTATTCGATTTGCAGGTGAGGCACTGTGCGTCGAAGCTTAGCCAGTACACCGCGTTCCAGATCACTCAACCTCGGATCTTCGGCGGCGAGATACACCGTAACGCGCAACGGTGCGTCGATGGCCGCCAGCGCGATTTCATCAGCAGGCGCGAATGAGTTTCGACGATTTTCACTGACATCTCGGCTGACTCGCACGTTCGATCCGAGGACGCACGCCAAAATCGCAATCACTATAGCAACAGCCGAACGGAGCACGCGATTGCGCCGTGACCGTCCCGACGGAACAGCAGTGGCAGCTAACGCGAGACCTGCCCCTCCAACGACCAGCAGAATGATGATGGTCGCCAGACGCAGTTCGCCGTGTTCGAATGTGCGAAGCGCGGCAAGCGGCGTATACGTCGCAATCACTGCGAGGACGCCACCGCGCGCTGCCGCGAAGTAGTCGAGCGCCCACGTACCAATCGTGAACGCCAGCGCGACTACAGCAGCACTTGCAGCGCTCGCCGAAAACGCTGCTGCGGCTGCACATATGCCAATCGCAGCGACACCTCGCAACACGTAACCAAGCATTAACGCAGCAGTTTCCGGCGCGTATAGATGGCCGCCAACTTGATGCCAGAGAATGATCGCCGTCATGCCCGGTAGCAGTGCCAGCAACCAGCCGCCGAGCAACGTGACGCCCTTCGATGCCATCGTAACGCCAAACGACGCAGGCCACTGCAACTGCAACCACACGGCGCCCGTTGCACGTTCCTCCGCAATCAACCGAATGACAACAAACGGAAAGAGCAGCGTGGCCGCGAGATCATATGCGCCAAGGGTCGGAACGAGAATTCCATCCAGCGGACTGAGCCCCTGAGCCAACGCGGCCGGACCGCCGCCGGCGCCGGATGCTTCCGCATACAGTTCGACCGCAGTTATAAACGACTGGCCCGATAACGCGCAGACGGCGAGCAGCAACAGCCAATACGAACGCGACGCCAGCAGTTCGCGGAAGTCCATCACCAGCAAAATTCCGAATGCGCGCAAACGTGCTCTCACGTAAGCGACAGAAAAATATCTTCCAGCGTTGCGGTGTTCGCGCCAGTTGACGCCTTCGCCGCAGCGGTCGCCCGCAGTTCATCCATCGTACCGCGGCCGACAATGCTTCCGCCACTCAGCAGCAGAAACCGATCGCACACGCGTTCTGCATCCGCCAATTGATGGACAGACAGAAACAACGTCCGTCCCATGGCCGCGTGTTGACGCAGCAGTGCGATCACATCTCGCGTTTGGCGAAGATCAAGTCCGTCAAATGGCTCGTCCAGCAGCAGGATTGGCTGTGGAGTGAGCAATCCGATAGCCAGCATTACGCGCCGATGTTCGCCTTTTGACAACTCGCGCAGGCGGGCGCGCCGCAGGTGCGCGAGGGCCAATTGATCCAACGTTGCAAGGTGCGCATCCGTTGATCGGCCATACATACGCGCGACGAAACGCAGCACATCGTCGACGGTCTGATCAGGCCAGGGATGAATACCGTCAGGGACCAAAAAGAGTGATTGCTTCCGGTCTTCGGCGGAAGTCACTACGCCGTTTATGGAGACGGTGCCGCGCGTTGGCGCACGCATCCCCGCAACGCATTCAAAGAGAGTAGTTTTCCCCGACCCGTTTGGTCCGATCAGACCAAGGATCTCACCAGGCGACGTGTCAAAACTCGCACCGCGCAGCGCCCATACGGCGCTGTGCTTTTTGGCGAGGTCATTTACCTGCATTCGCGTTGGGTTCACGGGTGTGAACATAACGCAGGATTTTCGGATCGACGTCCCCCTGAATCACCGGCAATGACGCCGGCGATTCAACGCCACCCAGAATCACCGGAACTGTAAGTCATGCGGATGACGAATTTGTGTCAAAGATCGATCCTGAAGGCAGCGCTCACGACTGCGGCCGCAGTCGTGTTCAGCGCGACCGTCCTTTCGGCGCAACAAACCGGCGAAGTGCGCGGCACGGTCACTGATGTCCGCACGAAGTCGCCAGTCATGGGCGCCAAAGTGTACATCGCATCTCCCGAACGTGCAGCGCTGACCGACAGCCGTGGCCGTTACGTGATTCGCGACGTGCCTGCGGGTTCGTATGTGATCACCACCACTTCAATCGGAAGAAAGGCCGACAGCAGCACTGTCACCGTCGCCAGCGGCGCGACAACGCTTGATGTCACGTTGAAGGAAGGATCGTTGCTGCTATCCGGCATGGTTGTTTCCGCCACACGCATTCCAGTCGAAGCAAACAAAGTTGCATCCACGGTCAACGTGCTGACGCCCGAGCAGATTCGTCAAAGTCCCGCGCGAGAATCGCAGGACATGTTGCGCGAAATCCCCGCGGTCGAACTTCCGCGCACCAGCAGCCTGGTTGGCGGCTCTGCGCAAATCGTGTCGATTCGCGGCGTTGACGAAGGTCGCACCGCCGTATTGTTCGACGGCATTCCGGTAAACGATGCATGGGGCGAATGGATTGACTGGGGCCGCGTTCCGAAGAACATGCTCGATCGCGTTGAAGTACTCGAAGGCGGTACGTCGAGTTTGTATGGAAACGGCGCGATGGGCGGCGTGATTTCGTTTTTCTCGCGCCCCGTTCCGGCTCGCTCGGCACAGATTCAGCTTGATGGCGGCAGCCGCGATGCGCGCCACGGATTTGTCTCGGTTGGTCTTCCATCGTTTCGCGGATTGACGGCAAGCATCAGCGGCGATTATCAGGAAAACGGTGGCTACGTGCTGATTGATTCAACAGCGCGTGGAACTGGCTTCGGCGTAGCGGGACCGCTCGACGTGCGTTCCAATGTTATTCAGCGCAATGCGTATGGACGCGTGACGTATGCGCCGTCGGCGAAATTATCTGCGTTTGTTACCGGACACTTGTTTGGCGACTCGCGTAAGCTTGGAACCCCGCTCACGTTTGCGAATCGTGATCAGCGCAATGTCGATCTCGGATTCAACTACGGCGCACTGGCCAGCGGACAGCTTGCGATTCGTGCATGGGATGGCCGACAGATTGAAAACCAGCGCTCGACCGCGATTCGTTCGGCAGTGCTGCGCAGCGTCGAAGACTCGAGCCTCACGGCAGAAATTCCAAGCCACGACTGGGGTGCATCGGCGCTGTGGACGCGCACGAGTCTCCCGGCTTTGCAATCATTCAGCGTGGGAGCGGACTTCCGTCACTACCAGGGCGATTTCAACGAAGTCGATTTCAACACGACGTGCCCCGGCGCGAATTGCGGCACGGTTGCACGTAAGGTCACGTCGGGCGGCGATCAAAGCTTGAGCGGCGCGTTCGTGCAGGCGATTGCGGCGCCGGTGTCACCGCTCACGATTGAACTCAGCGCACGCGTTGATCAGTGGTCGAACAACAACGGTCATTCGAATGACGCCGCCGCGGGCCCGACCGTGTACGCAGACAAGAGCAAGACTTCATTCTCGCCGAGAATGGGCCTGCATCTGCAATTGCATCCGACGTTCGCGTTGCGTGGCGCCGTGTACAAAGCGTTCCGCGCACCGAATCTGGCCGAGCTTTATCGCAAGCAGTTGAGCGCGACGCAGGTAACTGTGCCGAACCCTGATCTGTCTCCGGAAACTGCTGTTGGCCGCGAAGGCGGATTTGACTGGCAGCCGTTCTCGTGGATTCAGGCGAAGGGCACTTACTACGTTGCGGATTACAACGACTTCAACGTTCCGGTCACACTCACTAGCGCTGATCGCCCGGCGTTGTGCGGAACGATTGCGACATGCCGCCAACGCCGGAATGTCAGCAAGTCGCGTAGTGAAGGCATCGAAGCGTATGTAGCAGTGCGTCCGATTTCTGAGTTGCTGTTAAGCGGCGCGGTGAGCTACGACGATGCACGCGCTCAGTCGGGTGTGGCCGCCGGTCTTGATCCGGACAAAAAGCCACACATCAATCGCGTTCCATCACCGCGGCAGACGTTGCGCGGAACGTACTCATCAGCGCTGGTTGGTGATCTCACCGTGATGTGGCGCCATGAAGGCATTACCACGACGCTGGGCGGTCTCGCGCTTCAGCCGTTCACTGTTGTCGACATCAACTATCAGCGTCAGATCGTGAGTGGACTGCGCGCGTTCGTCTCAGTTGAAAACGTTGGCAACGAAGTCTACGAAATCAACAAGGCGGGCGGTGGCACGGCGACCAACCCGTACATCATGTCAATCGGACTACCGCGCACCGTTCGTGCCGGTATCGAGGCGTTCCGCTTTTAGTTCCCATGCGGTAATGGATGTCGAAGTCGGAATCAACAAACCCGATCATGCGCGTGCATGGCCGGGTTTGTGACTTTGCACCAACACGGTCGCTGCGAGTACGGTTTACATTGCGGCATGAACGATCAACCATCCCGAACAGTTGGCGACCTTTCGACAGAAGTCTTCACGAAATGGTGGCCCGGCCTTGGCGAAAATGATGCGCGCGTCGAAATCGTGCGCAACACTTACAATGTGAATCTCGCGCTGACGGGCGCACCCAAAGACGCATGGGTGTGCGACATTGGCGCCGGCTGGGGCGCATTCTCGTGCACGGTCAAAGGACTGGGCTATCGCTCCACGATGATCGACGACTTTCGCGACACGGGTTTTTATAGCGAGTCGGATCCGCGCTACAAAATGCAACAACACTTTGGCGTGGACGTCGTGAGCCGCGACGTCATTGCCGATGGACTCGGCATGCCCGACAGCTCGCTGGATGTTGTGGGCTGCTTTGATTCGATGGAGCATTGGCACAACTCACCCAAGAAGTTGTTCGCCGAAATCATGCGTGCACTCAAGCCGGGCGGACGCTTTGTATTGGGCGTTCCGAATTGTGTGAATCTGCGCAAACGCTTTTCGACGTTGATGGGCACTGCACGTTGGACAGACATGAATGATTGGTACGAGCAACCCGTGTTTCGCGGACACGTGCGTGAACCAAGCGTGCCGGACTTGTATTACATCGCGCGTGACATGGGATTGGACCGCGTGCAGATCCACGGCGAAAACTTTGCCGGCATGGCGAAGGCGGAGTTGCGTCTGGTGACGGCCCTTCTCAATCCATTGCTCAAGGCGCGGCCGAGTTTGTGTAGCGAGATCTATTTGACGGGACATCGGCCCCTGCGATAAACGCGGTAGGGAGGAGGGCGTGGATCGGGCCTTGTCGGGGAATGAGGCTGCATCCCGCGGACACACCGCGGATCGGTTTCGCCCGACCGGCCCTGTCGCCAGAGGCCAGTGCCAAAATGCCCCCGTACTACTACGTACTTTCAATTAGTTAGTCCATTTATCTAAGTTCTGAGATATGTTGATCGCGAGGAGCTCCCACATGTGTTGGTGTTGCCACCACTACCGCCGCCAAACGGCCCGGGGGAATTCCGCGTGAGCTCAGCAGTCCGCGATCGTCGGTAGTAACCGAAATCAGCGGTGCAACGCGCCCCGGCCTCCAAAGGCTGGGGCTTTTTTTGTGCCCTGAATCGCGCGCTTCCGCGACCGCACGCCCTCGAATCGCCCATCGCCCGACCACCCGTCACCCTAGCGCCGAGTTTCGTCATGTCTGCCAGTGCTGCAACGCCGAAGTTGCCGATCGCGATTTTTCACGAACACACCGAATGGTTCAAGCCGTTGTTCGCGGAGTTTGAGCGACGCGGTATTCCGTATGTGCGGGTGAATGCTGCGTCGCACGTGTACGATCCTTCTGATCGCACGGTGCGGTATAGCCTGGTGGTGAATCGGGCGAGCCCGTCGGCGTACATGCGCGGCAACGGTGGCGCGACGTTTCACACGTTGCATTGGTTGAAACACATCGAAGCACTTGGCATTCCTGTTGTGAACGGAAGCTGTGCGTATGGCGTCGAAATATCAAAGTCGCATCAACTCGAATTGTTGGAGCAGTTGGGAATCGCGTATCCGCGTTCTCGCGTGATCAATGATCCAGCGCTCGCGTTACAGGCGGCCGAGGGGCTGCGATATCCCGTGTTGGTGAAGGCAAATATTGGCGGCAGTGGTGCGGGAATTGTGCGTTACGAATCGCCGGCGGCCATTCAAACCGCAATTGATGCGGGAACGATTCCGATGGGACTCGATGGCGTTTCGCTCGTGCAGGAATCGGCGCCGTTACGTGATGGACACATCACGCGCGTTGAAGCGTTGGGCGGAAAATATCTGTACGCAATTGACGTATTTCCTGATGTCGGCTCGTTTGATCTCTGCCCCGCCGATGCATGTCAGACGACTGATGGTGCGGAGCTTGTTCGCGGTGCGTGCGCGGTTGATGCGCCAAAGAATGGTCTCAAGGTGAGCAAGGGAAATCCGCCAAGCGAATTGATCGACGCTGTTGAACGAATCGTGCAACTGTCGGGCATCGACATTGGTGGTGTTGAGTATCTGATCGATGATCGCGACGGCAAGCCATATGTGTATGACATCAACGCGCTTTCCAATTTTGTGGCGGATGCACCGCGCGTGGTTGGTTTTGATCCGTGGGTGAATTTCGTGGATTATCTCGTGGAGCGTGCGACCGAAAACGAATCAACTTCGCGCACCGCTACTTCCGCGAAAAAGGCACAGGCGTACGAAGAAACGACCACCAGCGCTCGCATCGTAGACCACTCAGCGCTTGCGATTGTAGGAGGCGCGTGATGCGTTACGGATATTGGTTGCCTGTGTTTGGCGGATGGCTGCGTAACGTGCCTGACGAAGGCATGGAAGCAACGTGGCCATACATTTCCAAACTCGTCAAGCGAAGCGAAGAGTTGGGTTACGATCTCACACTCATTGCGGAACTTTTTCTGAACGACATCAAAGGGGCGGATGCGCCGGTGATGGATGCGTGGTCGACGGCCGCGGCGCTTGCTGCGGTGACAACAAAACTTGAGTTGATGGTGGCGGTGCGTCCCACGTTTCATCAACCAGCGATTCTCGCGAAGCAGGCGGCCAACATCGATCAGATTTCTAATGGCCGGCTGTCGTTGAACGTTGTTTCGAGTTGGTGGAAGGGCGAAGCAACGCGCTTTGGGATTCCGTTTGACGATCACGATGATCGGTATGCGCGCACAGCCGACTGGTTGAAAGTGATTGACGGTTGCTGGAACGAATCGCGCTTCACGCACAGCGGGCCGTATTACAACGTGGCCGAGACAATTGTTGAGCCGAAGCCTTCGCGTAATCCGCGTCCGACGATTTATGCTGGAGGCGAGAGTGAAGCGGCGCGTACGCTTATCAGCACGCAGTGTGATGCGTACGTCATGCATGGCGATCCGGTCGAACGTATTGCTGGACGTGTTACTGACATGCGAAATCGTCGTGACGCGTTGAACGAAGCGCGCGCAAAGCGTGGTGAAAGCGAATTGCCCGCGATGCAGTTTGGGATGGCCGGTTACGCAATTGTGCGCAACACCGAGAAGGAAGCG
>JBDTTO010000072.1:0-9350 GCA_039930585.1 Gemmatimonadaceae bacterium | reverse complement strand
GCTCGTGGAATCAAGGTGTCGTTGCGCGGTATTGATCTCGCCGCCGCCGCTCCCGGCGGAGGTCATTAGCAGTGGCGCGCACTGCATCGCATTCAGAAGATCCCGTTGAACGCGCCATTCAACGGGCGCATTCGATTCTGCCTGACCAAGGTCCGATTGGTGTGTTTGTGCATCACAACACGTTGCACGCATTTCAGCATTTGCCGTTTCATGAAGGGGTACAGAAAGGTTCGGCATTGCTGGGCGCGCGACCGTATCTCGATCTGCATGAATTCAAGGCTGCATACGAGCGCGGTCGCATCGATCAATTCGGGTTGGATGAGTCGATCGCGCGCACCCTTGGTGATCGCGCACAGGAACGCGTTGCCTTTGGATTGACGCGCGCCGAATTGTGGCGCGCCATCATGCTGCACGGTGTCGACGAAGACGAATTGCAACCGCTCGAATTCACGCGCGGTCTCGGCAACGACACACTTCCTCCGGCGCATCTCGTTGGGGAGGCATTGTCCCGCATTGCATCCGGTCCTCGTCATGTGGTAGTCGACAATCCGACGTTATTGCGGCACCGCGACGCGTTGGTTGCGCTTGGTGCGAGCGACCCCGATATAGTGGTTCACGCAGAACTGATTCGGCTGTGCTCCGTATTTCTGGATCATGGCCAGGCGATGTCGCGCATGCCGCATCGCGACATGGGATTTCTGAGCGCTGTTGATCAACTGTTCGAAACTGGATCGTCCGAACCCCGCGCGTGCCACGGCGTGAGTGCCGATATGCGCCGCACTGTCGAAACGGGATTGACGGCGGATCAGGTCATCCGCGAATCGCTGGCCGCACTTGGTGTCTACGGTGATCAAATCGAATCGTATCTGCTGAGCACTGCACTCGCACTTCCCGGCTGGGCTGGAATGTTTTCGCGTCTCGAACGTCACCCCGAAGAACACGAAGGTGAGCGCACCGTAACGTTGGCGGATTTGCTCGCGGTGCGACTCGTGTATGACAGACGTGCGGCCGAGCACGCGGCGCGAGACCTCGCAATTCCGTTGGATTGGCGCGCCTTGCGCGGGAGAGTCGCGACATCACACGTGCGCGATCCAAAACAGGACGCGTGGTTGCTGGCCAGCATCGTGCATTCCGCAGAGATAAGCGGCGCCGAGAGTGGCAATCGTGTCATCCAGATGTGTGATGCAGAGTTGACCGATTTTTTTGTCGAGTATGATGCGCTGCCACGATTGTTGAGACGCAAGGTGTGGCAGGAGGCGTACGAGAGTCGTTATCGCCGGCAAATTCTTGATGGAATTGCAACGTTGCGCCCGGAAATTCCACCGGTCTCAGAGCAACGGCCGCAAGGTCAGTTTGTATTCTGCATTGACGAACGCGAAGAATCGATTCGTCGGGCGATTGAAGAACAAGGCTCGCAGTACACAACGTTTGGTGTGGCGGGGTTTTTCGGCGTTGCCATTGACTACCGCGGATTGGACGACCACGAAACTGCCGCCTACTGTCCCGTTGTTGTTACGCCAGCGCACGAGGTGGTTGAAGCTCCGCTGAGTACGGAACGCACGTGGTATGTGCAGCGCGCCGATCTTCGCAGCCGATGGAACGCCGCTTCGCGTGGTGTGCACAAAACGTCGCGCACGTTAACAGGGGGCGCTGGCCTGTCGCTGCTGCTTGGTCCGATTGCCGGAGCACTTGCAGCGGCGCGAATTGTCGCGCCTCGTGGTTCACTTGCGTTGCGCGATCGCATTCATTCGAAATTTGTGCGGCGTCCGTCAACGCGAGTACTGGCATTGCGTGATCGTTTCCCGGATGTTGCGCCGGTCGAACATCAGGCGTCGTCGAAGCCGCTTGGGTTTTCGTTGGAGGAAGCGACCGATCGGGTATTCGGTTTGCTGAACAACATCGGACTGGTGAAAGGGTTCGCGCCAATTGTAGTCATTCTTGGCCATGGTTCAACTAGCCTCAACAATCCGCATGAATCCGCACACGATTGCGGCGCGTGCGGCGGTCGGCGCGGCGGTGCAAATGCGCGCGTATTTGCGGAGATGGCGAACAACCACGAAGTGCGCGGCGCGTTACTTAAACGTGGCCTCGTGATTCCTGATGATGTCTGGTTTGTAGGCGCTTTGCACGATACCGCCGACGATTCGATCAAATACTCCGATCTGGAATTGCTTCCCGAATCGCAGAACGACGCATTCGGTGATGCCGCCGCGGTGCTGGACCGTGCTCGCAAGCTAAGTGCGGCCGAGCGTTGTCGTCGATTTGATGATACGCCGCTGGGAATTGATCCCGAATCCGCACTGCTGCATGTGCAAGCGCGTTCATCGCACTTGGCGCAGCCGAGGCCAGAGTATGGTCACTGTACAAACGCCGTTGCGGTGGTGGGACGCCGTCGCATTACGCGCGGGCTGCACCTCGATCGTCGGCCATTTCTGATCAGCTACGACGCCGACATCGATCAGGACGACAAGATCATTGAGCGAATTCTGGCGGCAGTGGGACCTGTGGGCGCGGGTATCAATCTCGAGTACTACTTCTCATCTGTCGACAACGAGCGTTACGGCTGCGGCACCAAGTTGCCGCACAACGTTACCGGTTTGATTGGTGTGATGGCCGGACATCAGGGAGATTTGCGCACAGGTCTCCCGCTGCAGATGGTAGAAATACATGAACCGATGCGGTTGCTGCTGATTGTCGAAGCAACACCCGCGGCACTCTTGACTGTTGCGGGAAGACAGGCAGAAGTGGCCGAACTGGTGGTGAATGAGTGGGTGCAACTTGTGTCCGTGCATCCGGACACGGGCGAGATGCAGTTCTTTCGCGATGGTGCGTTCCACAAATACACACCCGGTATTGCTCGGCTGCGTCGCGTGCAGTATTCGCCACAGTGGCACACGCAAGGGCGCGATCATTTACCGCCGGCACTTGTGCAAGCCGCGCTGACCGAAACGGATCCGGTTGATGTAATGCTGACTGAGGTCGCGCTGCATGTCTGAACGGCTCATGCACGTGTTTCTTGTCTCAACCGTTGCCGCACCATTTCTCTCGGCACTTATCGTCGGCATTTCACTCGTGCTTGCGCGTAAGTGGCTGAGTGAAAACAGCGTCGCGGGCGTAGTTCGATTTGGTCTTGGTGTGTCCGTAGTCGCGTCGCTCGGAGTAATCGCGACGTACCTTGGCGTATTTGGTGCGTCTGTTCGCGGCGAGATTGACTACGGCAACTGGCTGGCGGTTGGAGACTATGCGATTCCGCTCACGTTGCTGGTTGACCAGGGCGCGATTGTGTTTTCGTTGCTGGCTTCCGTGCTGACGTTGTTGGTCGCGCGATTTTCGCGCACGTATCTGCACAAGGAACCTGGTTTCGATCGCTTCTTTTTCCTGATGGGAATCTTTGCGGCGGGTACGCAGCTCATCGCGTTTGCGGGTGCGCTGGATTTGTTCTTTGCCGGATGGGAACTCATTGGAATCTCGTCGGCGCTGTTCATCGGATTCTTTCATGAACGCGATGAACCCGTGCGATCGTCGGTGCGTGCATTTGCAACCTATCGTTTGTGCGATATGGGACTTCTGATTGCGATCGTCACTATCCACGAACTGCTGGGTTCCACGAAACTTTCTGCACTCGACGGCGCAGCATCGTTGCCGGCGATTGAGTCGTCCGCGATTGCGGCGCTGTTGTTGTTGTCTGCGATGGGCAAGTCCGCGCAACTTCCGTTTTCCGGTTGGTTGCCGCGCGCCATGGAAGGTCCGACGCCATCAAGCGCGTTGTTTTACGGCGCCGTCTCAATTCACGCGGGTCTGTACTTGCTGTTGCGCGTCTCCTCCGTGATTGAAGTAGCGCCTTACGTCGCGGCATTTGGTGTGTTTGTTGGAATTGCAACCGCGCTGTATGCGTCGGCGGTTGCGCGTATTCACACGGACGCAAAAGGCGCACTCGCGCATGCGACGTTAGCGCAAATCGGGCTCATTCTTGCAGAGATTTCACTCGGGTTCACAACGCTTGCGCTTGTTCATCTCTCGTGTCACGCAATGCTGCGCGTCTATCAGTATCTCCGCACACCAAACATGATTCACGACGCACACAGCGCGGGTCACGGTCACCATCATCCGGGCCCGGGATTGTTAACGCGCCTGGCGCCGAAAACAAGCGAACGTGTGTACGCCGCGGCGTTGCATCGCTGGCGATTGGACGAACGCGTTGATGCGACAGTTGCGCCAGTCCTGTCATTCGCGCGTTGGCTGGATCGCATCGATCATCGCGTCCGCGGATCACTCTCGCTGGACACGCGCGCTTGAACTACGAAACTGCGCAGATAGTCGCGCCTGGACTGGTTTGGTTGTGTACGCTTGCCCTGCTGATAGCTCCTGAAATTTCCGCGCAGAAAGAGCGACAGTGGGTGCAAGCGTTGCTGTTGGCGTCACTCATGGGTGTCGCAGTTGTCGCAGCTAGTGGACCGGTTGCATACGGATTGCTGGCAGTTGTCTCGCTCATGCACGCAGCGGCCGCTGCGCGCACATCTCGTACGTCAGCGTTGTCCATGGGGGTGGCAGCGTTGGCGTGCGGGGTGGCGGCGGGCGCGTTATGGTTTGAACAGGTGCACATCGCGTTTGGTGCCTCGATTGTCGCGACGGCACTTCGTTGCGGATTGTTCCCACTGCACGGTGGCATCGCGGCGTTGTGCGATCGGTTACCGCGGGTGCAGGCGCAACAGCTCGCGTCCCTGCCCATTCTGGTGTTCGCGCATCTCCGATTTGTCGATCACTCGCAACTTGCATTTGATCTCGCAATTCCGATTGTGATAATCGGCGCCACCTCAATGCTCGCGTTTGGTTTGATCTCACTCGTGCAGCGTGACCTTGCCGGGCTGTTTCGCGCATCAACGCTGATGCATGGTGGTATGTTGTTTGCGGCCGTCGGTGCAGCCGGTCGCGGACATTATGCCGCAGCGCTGATCGTTGCAATCACGATGGGAATCGCGCTGACTGGCTTCTCGATCATGTTGTCCGCGCTCGAGGCGCGCTCAGGTTCACTCGTCACGTTGATGGGTGGCGGACGCGCGCGCGCATTTCCGCGAATGGCGGCGTGCCTCGCCTTTTTTGGCGGAGCGGCCGTTGGACTTCCGGGCACTTCGGGATTCATTGCCGATGATTTGTTGCTGCACGCGCTCTGGGGAGAAAGCGTCACCAGCGCGGTGATGATGATCCTGGCCAGTGCTCTGCTGGCAGTGGCAATTCTCGCAGGCTTTGCGCGCGCATTTCTGGGCAAACCAGTACGCCAACTTGCGCCCGACCTGCAATCCACTGAACGCGTCGCGGCAGTCATGCTTGTCGCACTGCTCATCGCGCTGGGTGTCGCACCAAGCCTGTTGGTCGACCCGGTCAGCGCGTTGATGAAATAGTTTTGGCCGACCGGGCGGGGTCGGCGCAGTTCTTTCGGGAGGCTTCGGTCGACCGGCGTAGTTCGAACGTTCGCCCTACGCCGGCGGCTTGAGCTGCACAAACTCCACATCATCCGCGGCGATCGCGCGCAACCACGCAATTACCTCCGCAATGCGCTCGGGCGCATACACCCCGCGTGCACCCTGCACCATTCGCGAGATGCGCAGCACACGCCCATCCTGCGCGTACGTCGTCAGATATTTTCCGGCAATGCTTGACGCCGAAACATTCTTGGGCAATTCCGCAGTCCATCCTTCAGGCAACGTCAGTTCGAATTGTGTGGTCGTTGTAAACGGACCAACAATGCGACTTACATCAACTGGAAACTTTCGCACGGCGGCCGCCGTCAGCGTCGTTGCAAGTTGGCCAAAGCTTTGAGCTGGTCCACGCATTGTGGCCGGCACCGTAAATAGCTTCACGTTGCCAACAGCGCGCAGCGCATTTGCCGCCTGCACCCGAAATGAAATGTGTGCGGCCGCCGACAGATCTTTCCCGTTGAACGCCTGCAACGAATCGCCGGCGCCGTCCTTGAAATACACATTCCCAATGGCGCGCATCGCACCCGCCCGCGATGTGGAATCCATTGGCGAAAAGAACGACTGACGCGTCCCCAATGACGGCGAACCAACGGCCACGTCATCAACGTGTACGGCAACCGACCCGTCGGCCTTCAATTCACCCACAATTCGCACGACGCTGGTGTTTGAATCCGCAGGCGAAGCCGGAAACGTTATGACTTCGCTCTTTCCGTCCGCCAGTACCATCAATCCCATTCCGCCCTGATACGACGACGGGATGATACCAAATGGAATCGCTTCCGCCGTCAGATCGGTGTACGTCCAGTCTTTACCAACGCGCACCGCCGCAATCTCGTGATCGAACTGAAAGATTGACGGTGCGTTGCGATCAGTGTGTCCATTACTCGACAGCAGCACCGGATTCGCCTCAATTCCATACTTGCGCGCAGCCGCAACAAACAGCGTCGCTTTGTCTTTGCAATCACCAACGCCAGTGTTGAGCACTTGCTCCGGCATACGCGGTTGATATCCGCCAATGCCAAGCGCGACCGAGACATATCGCACATCCTGCGCCGCCCAGCGATGCAATGCCTTGATCGTATCAACACGCGTGCGTGCATTCGCCGCTGCGACTACCGAATCAACACGCTTCGCAATAACCGACGGCAGTTGATATCGATCCTTCGACAACCCGTGATACCAAAGTCCGATGTCACTCCACGCACTGGGCGGCGCCACTACAACACTTTGTATGACGCCATTTGAATCTGACAGAAATGGTTCACCTGCAACATGTGGCAAATTGTTCGCGGCCCACGTCGTAATGCGACGTCCGTCATGCACCGCTTCAGTGCGAGGGAAATTCAAATTGTATTCGAGAATCTTTGGCCGAAACGATTCGGGCGCGTCAAGGACATACCGAAAGCGCACAATATCCACCGGTGAATTTACAAAACGCAGTTCATAAAAATCGCCGGCGCGATACGGCGCTTTTTCTTCAACGGTCCACGACATGTCGAGAATCGTTCCCGCGGTCACACCCGACAGCGACAGCCGTCGAATTTTCTGATCCTGATAAACCGGGTTACTCATCGCCGCCGGCACGTCCGCATCCTGTTCCTGCGCGGGCTTGTCGCTGACGACATCACCGTTCGGCTTGAGCACGCGGACCCAATTGAGCGTGAGCGCCTGATGACCCGGCGAATAACCAAAGCTCTGCTCGGCCCGCGATCGGGCGGCTGCATCAGTCATCAGCTGCAGCACCTGGCGGTGACGTCGCGTGCTGCGGCCGTCCGCCTCAACACGAAATTCCAGTTCATCCAGCAGCGTGATCAACGCCGTACCCTGCCGAGTGGCGGGGTTGATGGCGAGTTTGACGATGCTGTCGGATGGCTGCGCTGTCACAGTTTGCGCTGACAGCGGCCGCCAATTTGGCGTGGCGCCGATTGCGGTTACTGCTGCCGCTATCACAAGCGCCCGAGTCGCGCGACCAGTCGTCATCCGAATTCCTGCTGCCAGAGTATAAGCGGCACTTGCCTTTTTTTCGATTTCCAGAGGCATGTGTCGAGCGCCGTCTGTCGCATCATCAGGAGTGCTGACAGCTCTGTCAAGCGAATATTCACGACCGCGGTGAATATCGCGGATTGTCCAGCGACCTTTTGGGGCGGTGCGTTCATGAGTTGTCGGCGCTTCGGCATAACCTGCCGCTGCCCCGGACTGGCCCCCCGCCTTAGCTTTGCATGCTGGACCTCATCCCAGATACCTCGATGGCCACAACCTCCCGTCCGACGCGCGATCGCAAGACTGCGACGACGCCTGATTCAACGGCGTCAGGATCATCCGCACTAGCCTTCACGCGAGAACAGCTGCAATACGCCTACCGGACGATGTACATGTCCCGTCGGCTCGATGATAAAGAGATTCAGCTCAAGCGACAGAACAAGATTTTCTTCCAGATCTCCGGCGCTGGTCACGAAGCGATTCTGACCGCGGCAGGCATGTTGCTCAAGCCGGCGTACGACTGGTTCTATCTTTACTATCGCGACCGCGCCCTCTGCCTCACACTCGGCATGACGCCTGCGGAAATGTTGTACAGCTCCGTTGGTGCGGCGATCGATCCGAATTCGGGCGGTCGTCAGATGCCCAGCCACTGGGGACACAAAAAGCTCAACATCATGAGCGTGTCCTCGCCAACCGGCACGCAGTTCTTGCAGGCCGTTGGATGTGCTGAGTCAACCTTGCGCGCGTCGCTCACGGGCAACAAGGAAGATCAGTTCAAGGGTGATGACGTCACGCTCGTCACAACAGGCGACGGCACAACCAGCGAAGGCGAGTTCTGGGAGTCGCTGAACACGGCGTGTAATCTGAAGCTGCCCGTTGTGTACCTCGTTGAAGACAACGGTTACGCGATTTCAGTTCCGGTTGAAGTGAACACGGCGGGCGGATCGATTTCGAAGCTCGTTGCGTCCTTCCCGAATTTGTACATCCAGGAAGTTGACGGTTGCGATTTCCTCGCGTCGCATGAAGTGATGGTGCGCGCCATCGCGTACGCGCGTGAACGCAAAGGACCGGCGTTCGTGCATGCGAAGGTTATTCGTCCGTACTCGCATTCATTGTCCGACGATGAAGTGTTGTATCGTCCGGCCGAGGAACGTGAAGCCGACGCGTTACGCGATCCATTAACGACGTTCCCGGCAATGTTGATTGCCGGTGGACACGCGACGCCCGACGAACTCGAAGCCATCAGAACTGAAGTTGATGCGATCGTGCTCGAAGCAACCGACGACGCATTGACGCAACCGCAGCCTGATCCAAGCACGATTACGTACGCTGTGTATTCGCCTGACATCGATCCAACGGGCGAACATTTCGATACGGAAGATGATCCGCAATACACCGGCGATCCCACTACGATGGTGGAATTGCTGAACGCGTGTATGCGTGATGAGATGACGCGCGACGAAAAGATTCTCGTCTTCGGCGAAGATGTGGCCGATGTGTCGCGCGAGCAGCACATGGGCAAGGTGAAGGGTAAAGGCGGCGTATTCAAAGTTACGCACGGCCTGCAGACCAAGTTTGGTGGCGCGCGCGTGTACAACTCGCCGCTGGCCGAAGCCAACATCATTGGCCGTGCCATTGGTCTCGCGCATCGCGGTTACAAGCCGGTCGTCGAAATTCAGTTCTTCGATTACATCTGGCCCGCGTACATGCAGTTGCGTGACGAATTGTCCACGATGCGCTGGCGCTCGAACAACGCGTTCAGTTCACCGATGGTCGTGCGTACCACGTATGGCGGCTACATTCGCGGCGCGATTTATCATTCGATGACGGGTGCGTCGTTGTTCACACACTGCCCGGGCTTGCGCGTGGTGTGCCCAAGCAACGCATTGGATG
>JBDTTO010000071.1:0-9400 GCA_039930585.1 Gemmatimonadaceae bacterium | reverse complement strand
CGTACCAAGCAGCGCTTCGAGACTCATCGCCGTTGTCACGTGCGAGGCGCGCCACAATCGCGCCAACTCAAAAATTGCCAGCGCAGCAATCGCTGTGTGCGCCTGCGTGCCGTTGATGAGCGCGAGTCCTTCTTTCGCTTCAAGCACAACTGGACGCAAACTCTTTTCGGCCAGCAATGTCACTGCATCATCTTCGCGCGAACCAATACATGCGCGTCCTTCGCCGATGAGCACAAGCGCGAGATGTGCGAGTGGCGCGAGGTCTCCGCTTGCTCCAACGCTGCCCTGCTCCGGCACGACGGGATAGATGCCCGCGTTCAACATGTTGATCAGCAGATCAACTACCGCCGTGCGGGCGCCGGCAAATCCTGTTGCCAGCACATTCGCGCGCAACAACATCATTGCGCGAACTTCGGTTTCCGGAAGCCGATCGCCCACACCGGCGGCGTGACTGCGCACAAGATTGCGCTGCAGTGCGGCCAGCTGATCGTTGGGAATGGTGATTTCGGAAAGTTTTCCGAATCCCGTATTCACGCCATACACCGGTTTGCCGCTGGCCACTGCAAAATCCACAACCAGCCGCGTGCGCGTCATGCGATCTCGCGCATCAGGGTGGAGCGCAACGGGTGTGCGACCAACAGCTACGTCATGAACATCGGCAATGGTGAGCGATCGGCCATCCAGATACAGCACAGCGACCTCCGGAAAGGAAATCAGTAGCCGCCTGAGGACCGATAGGTGGCACGATTATAATCGAACTTGAGAGAGGGCTGTGCCTTGAGCGCGATGTAGAACGCAAAGGAAAAGGCCCCGTTGGGCGACTGCGTGAAGGAAAACGTCGTCGTCCAATCATGCAACTGTCGCTGCAGCCCAACTTGCTGGCTGGCGAACCGGGCGCGTTCCACATCGTATGACGTGCTCCACTGCGCGGACCAACTTGGCGTCACGTTAAACGTCAGCGCGGACGTGACGTTTTGTGTTGGTGGCGAAATGTACGTTGGCGCACCGATGCGATAATTGCTCGTGCTGCCGGGCTGCGGATTTGTTTGTGCAGCAAGGACGCACTGGTCGTAGATCGCCTGGCCTTGTGGTTTGAGTCCGTCGCACAAGGCCACCTGGTCATTTTGAATAATGGTACCGCCCACGGGAGGTCGTTGTCGCGCCGCGTTGTACTGCAGGTTGAGACTCCAGCCGTTGCCCTGCGGGATTGCGGGTACCGAGCTCCGACGCCGGCTTCCCGCGGCACTGCTCTGTTCGCGCTGACTCGCGATGACGTCGTCGGCCACGTTGGGTCGGCGAGCGCCGGTACTTACGGCGTCATCGAGATTGCCGCCTTTGATACCCAGCAAACGGCCCAACACCGCGAAGATCGCTGAGTGACTGTTGAGCGAAAACGTCGTGCCGAAATCAGTGCGATAAAATTTGAACGTCGCCGTGTCACTTAATGGATCGCCCTGAAAGAGCGAATAGTTTGCGCGGAAATCAAAGCCCGGAAGCAGCGCCGACCGGCCACCAATTGAGAAGTTTGATTCAACGAGACCTGTTCCCGCGGTGTCTGCGCGAATGAAATCCCACGACAACGAACTGAAGTTGAGCGACAACAATTCAATTTTCCGTTGCTCGGCACCGGCGCTGTCCGACTTCGCCTTGAGTTTCGCCTCGAGCGTCGTTGCCAAACCCATGCTGACGCGATTTTGCGCCAGCGACCCCAGGTAACCGGTGCGCGTGCGGCCCAGTGCGCCGAGGAACTCGTCGCTGACGTTGGCGGCCGGAGAGAAGCTGTAGTTGAATGTCGGCGTAATGCCGTGACGGAAACGCGCGATTGGTCCGAAGCCGGGAAACTGAGCGTACAGCGCGGGCGCCGACGAAATGCCGTAGGACAGTCGCTTCGATTGTGAAATCCATTTGCCACCGCTCAACTCCGTACGAACCAGCAATCCGCCTTGCGGATCAACGTTGTTCACGGAAATTTGCGGCGACACATTCCAGCTGCCGCGCAGGAACGATGGCAAGCTGAATGACGTCGTCCAATCGAAATTGGTCTGATACGTTTTCGAAAAGATGCGCGTCGTGCTGTCGGCCGGGTTGTTCACGTTGATGATTTTCCGCTGCTCCGGAAAATTGTTGTACTGCTCGGTCAACGAGAATGAGTTTTGCCAGTTGAATCCGTAGATCTTGATTGGTGCTTCGAATCCCGCGGTCAAATTGCGACGACTCGCGTTGATTCGGGTGCTGTCAGTGCCTCCACCCGGACGCGGCGAGTAGATGTACGGAAACTGCAGCCCCTGATCCAGTCCGCTCGCAGCGTCAATCGAAATACGACCGCTTGGTGTCCACGAGAATCCACCAAGGTTAACAGGGCTCGCAGTCACGCTGATCGTCGGAAATTGTGTTTCGACCTGTGTGCGACCGGGATACTGGCGTCGCGTTCCGCCAAGCTGAATTGAAGCGGGGCCGATCTTCGTCTGATAGTTCAGCTGCGACAGAATCGATGCAGTTGCCGCAATCGGATTGAGCGTCGTATTGCGTTGAATCTGTGTGCTCTGCACCCAGTTCAAATTGGACGTCAATCGCGTCTGTTTCGAAAAGTCCTGCGAGTGATTCCAGGTAATCGAGAGATTTTTGCGGCCATCATTTTGCGCGAGCTCGTCTGCCGCGAATCGGCCGCTGATGAATCGATTAATCCAGCGATACGAGTATTCGAGATTGCCGCGTACGAATCCCTGATCGCCCAGTGAACTGTTCGCACCACTGCGCCAATCAAACGAGAGCTCGGCGCCCATGTAATCGTTGATTGAAAAGTAGTAACCCATGTTATTCACCTGACGGCGATACGACGGGCTGTTACGAATCAGTTCGGCGATACCGAAGTTTGGTGTGAGCAAACCGCTGCGGCGGCCTTTGCGTACGTCCTGAAAGAAGAACGGAATCCAGAACACGGGCACTTCGCCGATGTACAACACGCCGGGGCGAGCGACCATGATGTTCTGTGAAACGAACTTCATGCTCTTGGTCGTGAAGTGAAAGTGCGGCTCCAGCTGATCGCAGTATGTAAACGATCCGTCAGCCGCGATTACGGTGTGCCGACCGGACACCAACGTGTCCGAAAATACTTCACCGCTTTTCGCTTCGAGAAACAATCGATCGGAACCGGCTTCGACCGACGTGTTGAACGCGCCCACGCGTCCGCTGCGAACGTTCAGGTCGTAATCAATGCCGCCGACAACAACAAAGTCGTCGGCGTTGGTTTGTGTCGGGTCGCGGAGCGTTACTGAATCGCCGCGAGCTCTGACGATTTTTGTGGAATCGTTGTAGACGATTGTTTTGCCAACAAGGATCGTCTCATCGCGCTGCACAGCGGCCGGGATACCGCCAATTCTGAGATCGCCTGTTTTCGCATCAAAGCGAATCGAATCGCCCTGATATTTCACCTTTCGATATCCGGCGCGCTTGTCGAGTTCCTGCACGACAGTATCGGGCGGTTCCCAGTCAACGAGCTGCTTGTCACGTGCCAACTTTGGAATCGTGTCTAGCTTTCCGTTCTTGCGAATCGTATCCGGCGGCAAGCTGCGCACACTCGCTGGTGTTTTTTTGATCGTGTCGGGGGGCAACGAACGCACGCTGCCCGGCGGCTGCACGACGGAATCCGGTTTGACGGGCGGTGTGACCTGTGCCACTAGAGTCGAGGCCGACGCAACCATCGCGACGCCAATACACACCGTGGCTTTGCACAGTGTGCGGCGGACCCACGCAATCATCCGAGCGCTTCCATCGCCGCGGCGGCCGCTTCGCGTTTCAAACGGCCCCTGTACACCCAGATGGACAGTACAATGGACACTTCGTACAGGACGTACAGCGGAACCGTGAGTGCGAACAGCGAAGTCGGATCCTGTCCCGGCGTGATGATGGCGGCCGCAACAATGCACGCAACGAATGCGTGACGGCGGAATTTACCAAGCATAGTGGGGTTCAAGATGCCGATCGCGGTGAGAAGCAGAATGACAATGGGAAGTTCGAACACAGCGCCGAACGCGATACACATGCCGAACAAAAAACTGAAATACCGATCCGCCGTCATCATTGACGTTACAGAATCAGATTTGATGGTCTGCAGCAAGAACTGCAGCGTTGTTGGCAGCACGATGTAGAATGCAAGGGCCATGCCAGCAAGAAACAGCAGTGCGGCTCCCATCAATACGGGGATCACCACCTTCTTTTCGTGCTTGTACATCGCAGGCGACAGGAAGCCCCAGATTTGCCAGACGATGACCGGTGATGCGAGAATGAGCCCCAGCCCAAGGGACGCATTCATGATGATGTTGAAGTTGTCGCTGGGTCCCGTCGTCATCAGCGCGCCGTCTTTGAGATATGGCTTGACGGGCTGCGCAAGAAACGAGATGACGTCGACCTTGCCACTGATCAATACGGCAAAGGCTCCGATGACGGCGACCGAAGCTGCGAGCACAATTTTGAACAACCGCCAGCGCAGCTCCTCGAGGTGATCGAGGAACGGCATTTCAGCTTGAGGAACCGGCGTCATTCAGAGTTGGTGGTTGCTGGCGAACATACAAGTGAACGGGAAGCCGTTCACTTCATCGTTTTCAGTTTGTCTTGGGCCTGGAGAAACACGTCGCTGTTCGTGTAGCGAGTCGTGATCTGCTGCAGCAACAACTTGGCTTCGGTGGCGCGATTCAGGTCGATCAGAATGTTCGCGCGTTTCCACAGCGACGTCGGTGCTTCGGGGGAGTCAGGATATTTCTGCACCACGACTCCGTAGGCGGCGAGCGCCGCTGGGGTCTGCTTTTCACCTTCGTACGTCTTGCCGATGCCAAGTTGTGCAGCGGGCGCGCGGTAGGACAATGGATAATTCGTCAGCAGTTCCTGGAAGATTTCGCGCGCGGTTGACCAGCTACCGCGTGTGAGTTGCGCGTTTCCGTTCGCGTACAGCTCGAGCTCACCAACAACTGGTGACACTGGCATTCGCTGCGTGCTGTCCGGCATGCCCGCGACCGGCGCGGCTGGAATCATCGCTGCTTGATTGGCGCGTATTTCTTGTTCCTTTCGCAGGTCCTGAAGCCGAGTGGCGCTCTGCTTGAGCAGCTCTTGCACCTGAATGAGCTGTTCGTTCACATCGCGCAGCCCACCGCGAATGTCGCCTTGCACAGACGTGAGACGATTGCTCATCACCCTGACTGAATCACTCGCGACCTGCAACGTGCGCAGTGCGTTCGCGAGTGCATCGCGTTGATCGGCGTTGGCCTTCAGCAACTCGGTGCGGAAACTGGCGAGATCAGATTGCACCACGCGCACGTCATTACGCGTAGCAAAGCATCCGCCTGCAGCAAACAACGCTGCAAGCGGAAGCAAACGAACCCCGCGTGATGTGTGCGCGATCATCATGATTACGGTTGTTTGAGAACGTTGCCGCCGGCCGTGATCTGGAATTCATCACGACGGTTACGCGACCACACATCTTCACCTTCGCCCTGCACGGCCGGACGCTCAGCACCAAACGAAATGGTTTCGATACGCGATGCATCAATGCCGCGATCAGTGAGGAAACGTTTCACCATTTCGGCGCGACGACGACCGAGTGCGAGGTTGTACTCGTCGGTGCCACGATTGTCGCAGTGTCCGGCGATCTGCAGCTTGACTGCCGGATTTGCTGCGAGCAGCGGGACTTTCTTTTCGAGTGCTACCTGGGCATCCGCACGAATGGCGTCGGAGTCATACTCGAAGTACACGGTTTCGAGAATGAGTGCGCGCACCTTTGTTGTGATTTCTGCTTCACTCGGGCCAGACGGGACTACTGCTGGCGGCGGATCGTTGCGCGGGGCTGCCGGCGGCGGGCTCGTCGGGCCGCTCTGGGTTGGCGGCGGTGGCACAACTGCGGGCTTCTTCTTTCTGCACGCTCCGAAGGCCAACGGCAACGCAACGATCAGAACCGCATAACGAGAAAGTCGGGGCATAGGGCGACGCTCCAAGGGCTTGGGGGCGGGTGTCAGGAAGTGAGTAAGATAAAACATTGAACCACCTTATGGGGTGCCGGAAAGACGCGGCGACCATGCGGGCATTCGAGGCAAACTTCCACGAGTGAGCTGACGCGCGGTGCCGCTCTGTGAATCGATAATCCACAACTGTTGTGATCCGCCTCGCGATGAGCTGACAACGAGATGTCGGGAGTCGGGAGCCCACGATGGTTCTGTGTTCTTTCCCTCGCTCGTGATAAATCGTGTGGTTTGATCGCGAACGTTTATCGTCATGATCTGAAACGAAGGCGCCACACCCGACTGATAGGCCACGAGACGTCCATCTGGAGACCAATCCGGAAGGTCGCGCCAGTTGCGCTCACCGACACCTCCGTTCGTCAGCAGTTCGGGGTTGGAACCGTCCGCGTCGGACACGTAGACGTCCTGATTGCCGGCACGATCAGACGAAAATGCCATCCGCAGACCGTCCGGACTGGGTGACGGTGAACCACTCGCCTTGCCGCGACCATTCGTGAGGCGCTGCGGAGTACCGCCAGTCACTGGCACTGAATACAAGTCTGTTCCACCAGGCAGAATGCGCGCGAAGATCACAGTGCGCCCGTCTTTGGTGACCGCGGGCGCATAGTCCTGTGCAGATGTCGAGCGTCCCGAGGTGAGTGCTTTGAGCGCACCCGTGGCGACGTCCATCAGCATGATCGGACTCGAATCTTCCGCGTTGATGTTGTAAACGATTGTGCGACCATTTGGCGCCCAGCTTGGCGACAATCCAACCGAAGTGACCGGTGCAGCATTGGCGCCATCACTGTCGACCATCCAAACGCGACGGTCACGCACAAACGCAATACGACTTTGTGCAATGCCACGTTCGCCCGTAATCCACTGCTCAATCTGATCACTGACGCCATGCACACCCATACGCCAGTCGGCTTTCAACACAGCACCAGACAGCAGAAAATCCTGTTTTTGCAACAGGAACATTCGCGGCACGTCATACAACTCGACGTGCAACGTGCCGCTGGGAAGTACGGTCGCTTCAATCACACCTTGCGCTCCAAGCTGTGCGAACAACGGATAGTTGATCGGACCAGTTAATCCCGGAGCAGAACCAGAAGGCAACACTTCGAAACGATCGCTGTTGCGCAAATCCCGCGTGATGATTTCGGTCACGCTGTCGCCCGCCGCACCCTTCACGAAGTCGACCATCAACTTTACCTTCCCGCCGCCGCGATAAACACCATCAAGGCTTACGCCGTCGCGCGGATTTGCTGTCTGCGCATTTGTGGCAACGGCCGACGACAACACGAGCGCGCCAGCAAGAACAGACGCGGCTAAACGCGCAGCCATGCCGGGCCGAGGTGCGCGACGCGATTGATCAGCGAAACCGGCGGAGGAGAGTTGGTTCACAGGTTGCGAATCGTGGTTTAGTTGGGCGGTGGCCGGAACGTGAAATACACAGGCAGTACGTCGTCGCTGAATCCGGATGGCAACGCATTGAACTTGCGCGAATTTCCAACCGACTCGATCGCACCACGACCTTCGCGGTCGAACTCGCGATTGCCCGAACTGGTGAGAATTGTGATGTCCTCAGACTTCACGCTGCCGTCGCGTTGAATGACGAAGCGTACTTCAGCCACCCAGCTGCCACCCTTCGTCCAATCGAACGCCAGAATGATCTGACGCACGATGTTATCGAGGTACACGGGATACGGAAACTGGATCCCCTCAACCACCATATTTGTGATATCTGTGCCCCGCCCTTTCGTTTGACCGCTGCCAGCTACGGGCGGCGCAGCTTTCGTCGCCGTCTTGGGCGCGTCAGCAGCCGCCGGCTTCGCCTTCGTCTGGTTGGGTGTCGCCTTGACCGGCTTTGGCTCGGGCGGCTTGGGCTTCGCCTTCACAATCGGCGGCGTTTTGACAGGCTCCGGCGGTCGTTCAGCCGCCTTTGGTGCTTCGGCAGGTTTTGGCGCCGCCGCCGTGGGCTGCTGCTCTGACACAATTCCCATCTGCTTTTTCAATCCAGGCGCACCCACCAATTCAACACGGTATTGCGGCGGACGAGTGGGCGGCGCCAACCCTTTCCACACCACAAAACCGGCAATGCCGAGGAGATGCAACCCGACCGAAACCAGCAGCGCCCAGCGCAACGTTGCTTCACCGTTCGCACTTTGGCGCGGCGATGCAGGCGCAATGAATGCAGCCTGACGCGACGCGTTCATCGCTGCCCTGCGTCGAGTGGCTCCGTCACCATTTGAATGTTGGTGATGCCACTCTTGACCATCATCGAAAAGACTTCGACCACCTTGCCGTATGGCACGTCTTCATCGCCCTGCAGTGACACCGAACTGTCCTTGCCTTTTCGCGCCGCCAACTGCTTGAACGTGCGCGCGAACTCGTTCGCCGAAACTTTCACACCATCAACAGTGATGTCGCCGTTTTTGCGAACCTGCACCGCCACTGCGTTGCGTGATTCAAGCGCCGGCGCATCTGCATTGGGCAGATTTACGTCGATGCCGCTTTGCATGAGCGGCGCGGTAATCATGAAGATCACCATCAACAACATCATCACGTCGATGAGCGAGACCACGTTGATCTCGCCATTCAAAGCCATGCCTTCGCGACGCCGACGTCGTTGCATGTCTTAGATCTTTTCCTCGCGCACCATCAGCGCGATGAGTTCAGAGCCAAAACTCTCCAACCGATTGTCCAGGCGATTGAGACGCGTGGCGAACAAGTTGTACGCAAACGCCGCCGGAATGGCGACAGCCAGCGCCGCAGCAGTTGCGATAAGTGCTTCAGCAATGCCGGGCGCCACTGCGGAAAGATTTCCTGATCCGCTGTTCTCAATACCAACGAACGCGCGAATGACACCAACGACCGTTCCGAACAGTCCGATCAAAGGGCTGACAGAACCGATGGTGGCAAGCCAGGGAATGTATTTCCCGAGCAGTTCGCGTTCGTTTGAACTTTCGGCGTCAAGCACCAGCTTCAATGCTTCGACCTGCGAAGCGGACAAGCGCGCTGTTCGATCCACAGTTGCCGAAAGCGCCGGACGTGTTACGTCCAGAAAACGAACGGCACGCGTGTAGACCGCGACGTAAGGATTAGCCTTCGCCCGTTTTGCAAATACCGTCGCTTCATCAATCGTGTCGGCACGTTCGAAATCGTGAAGAAATTCACGTCCAGATTTTTCCGCGCCACGAAACGAAACCCACTTCGCGAACATGATTCCCCACGAAATCGCCGAGAGTACCCCAAGCAATGCGAGCACACTTTTGGCAAGTGGTCCGGCCTTGATGACCATGTCCAGCGCGGTCGTTGTTTGCGGCCGCTTCGCGCATCCGTGAAATCGGACCATCCAGGATCGAGGCATTCGGGTCGAACTGACCTTTCCGCAGTTCCTTGAATCAAGC
>JBDTTO010000070.1:0-9491 GCA_039930585.1 Gemmatimonadaceae bacterium | reverse complement strand
CGTGGGTCATTCTGCCGCTCAAGTACCCGGTGGGTACTCGCATCAATGGCAAGGTCCGCAACCTGACAAGCTTCGGCGCGTTTGTTGAAATCGAACCCGGTATTGATGGCCTCATTCACATCTCTGACATGTCCTGGACCAAGCGCGTTCAGCACCCGTCAGAAGTCGTGAAGAAGGGCGATGCGGTGGACGTCGTCATCCTCAACATCGACAGCGAAAACAAGCGCATCTCACTCGGTCTCAAGCAGGCCGAAGAAGATCCGTGGCTGAAGATTGGCGAGACGTACCCGGTCGGTACGGAACTCCCAGGCGTTGTTGTCCGCCTCATGGACAAGGGCGTGGTTGTCGACCTCGGCAACGATATCGAAGGCTTTATTCCAGTCTCGCAGCTGAACCCCGAAGGCACCGTCACCAATCCCGCCGACTTTGCGTGGGAAACGATGAACCTCAACACGCGTGTGCTCGAGGTGGATCCAATCCACCGTCGTATCGTGCTCGCCGTGACGAACGTGCCGGAAGAACAGCCGCCCAAGCCGGATACGCCAAGCAAGGTGCACAGCTCCGAAGACGAACTCGGACTGTAAAAGCGTTCAAGCAATAACGGAAAGCCCCCGAAACCGACTGGTTTCGGGGGCTTTCTCGCGTCTTAAAATGGGCGGAAATCGTCCCCGGCTGACGTTATGTTCGACGCGCACGGTGGTTCAAGTTCACATGTTCGGTGTACTCACCAGCTCTCACCCCGCTTGAGAGGAGATTCAGTGAAATTCAAATTTCGTGTGATCGGTTTTTTCTGTTCAGTAGCCTTGTGCGCAGGCGATTCTCTCGCTGCATCAGCGCAGGATACAAGCAGCAAGTCGTCGAACAGGAATTGCTGGCGTGGCCGCCCACAGCCAGCGTGCGACGCATTTCTGCTCACAGAAGTCAACTTCTTTCGGAGCGTCATCAATCCGTCGGGGAAGTACAGTACGACGTACCTCATCGACGGCGTTTCGCAAACCTATGTTTACGAGCTCCATCCCTCCGAATGGAAATTCTCGACCGAAGTTGGCGGCATGGTGAATCGCGGAAAATCTACTGCCGTCGGCGGCACGTTATTGCTTGATGTGGGCCCTGATGGCGCGAGCATTGGTTTGAAAGCCCGTTATCGTCGCTGGCTGACTCCCGAAGGAATCGCGTTGGATTTCGGTGCTGGGGTTCGCACGACGCGCGAGGAAATCTTCAACGATTACTCGTATGTGAATCAGGACAATTTCGTTTATCAGCGTCCGCGGCAGTCGATCGGATTCACCACGGATGTCGCAATCAATGCGAGCGATTACGTCGCCGTTGTCAGTCGGTTGGACATCAATCGCTACGACAAACGTCTGCAGCCCACGATTTCGCTCGGCGTGCGCGCTGAATCCAGACCCGCTGTATTTGCACTAGGTGGAATTGGACTCACTTACGGAGTGTTGGTACTGCTGTTCCTTTCGTTTGCTGACGACTGAAGGCGGACAACAAAAAACCCCCGCGATCATTGATGATCGCGGGGGCTTTCGTTTGTTGCGTGTCGTGTTCCGTTATTCCTTGGTGTAGTTCTGTCCGATCAGCAAACCAACGGGTTCCTCAGCTGCGCCTTTCTTTGACGACTTTGTCGTTGACTTTGAGATCGCGCCTTTCGGCGAGCGGAAAGCAACGATGGTCAGTACGCCAAACGTCACCACGGAAAACAGCAGCGTGCAGGTTGCCGTGAACACGGCCTTGTTGAACGAAGCCATTTGCACATCACGCACCACCTTCTTGAGCTGCAGCGCGTCCATCGCAAACAGGCCGAGTGCGCAGATAATTCCAAAGACGGTCAGCGCTGAAATGACGCCAACAATTCGCGCGATGCCTTTGTGCCCGCACGAACGCGCAACGGCTAACGCGAGCACCAGACCAAGGAAAGGCAGCATGAGGATGCCGGACATCGCTCCCGTGGCCTGAAAGCGCCACTGCAATGCGCCTACCTGAATCGGCCATAACCCCGCCATGGCCTGAAAATACGGCATGAAGAACAACAGTAGAGCGCTGAGATACAGGATGCGCCGCAAGCCATCATCATTTTCGAGGTCGAACGCGCTGGACTGAGACATAAAGGAGGGCTAATGGAATCGGGCAAGGCGGTATCGACCAGAACAGCTCGCCGCAGGCGACAGCTCAGTGATCCGGGCTGCTGTGTTTCTGATTGGACGGATGATGTACTTACGGGTCACAGAGGGCCACCCGTGAAACGAACGCACTCCGCGAAATATGACAGTCTTAACGCGTTTGCGCCTCTGCTGTGACGGTTCTGACGCTGGGAGTGACAAACACTAAAGCTGCCCCGGTTTGGTGCCGAAGTTGTAAGGGCAATCCCGAGATGTCCCTGCTTGCCCGCACCAACTGCCAATAACTCCTACCATGCTTTCACGAATCTTCTCAAACTCAGCGAATGCCCAGGCTGAGCGCACCCGTCTGACCTTGCCCGCGTTTGCGGCAATCCTCATGTTCGGGCTTGCGACGGGCCCAATGGCTGGACGCCTGCACGCGCAGGACGAAAAAGTGTACAACATTGCGGAACTGTCCAATCCGCCCAAACTGAGCTCCACCACAACCGCTGCGAAGTTGATTCAGGATTCATATCCCGAAGAATTGAAGCGCAAGAAAGTGGGCGGTCTCGTCGAACTTCAGTTCGTCGTTGATGCGCAGGGCAACGTGGTCGCCGGTTCGGTTGAAGTCGTTGACGCGACACAGACCGAGCTCGGTGAAGCCGCCAAGAAAATGGCGAGCCGTCTGACGTTTGAGCCGGGCAAGTTGAACGGCGCAAAGGTCAAGTCGAAAGTTGTGCTGCCAATCGTTTACAAGGTGATGTAAAGCGATGTAAAACGATGCAAGGCGCGGTCCGTACACGCGGACACGCTCCAAAAGCACGACCAGTGTAAAAAACGCCCTTGATTCCACACGGAGTCAGGGGCGTTTACTGGTTTGACACTGTGGCAATCGCTAGCTTGCCGCGCTATGGCCATGCGCGAAAAACTCGATCAGTTAGCCCGTGCTCGCAACGCTGCGGAGCAGGGAGGCGGTGCTGCCCGACTGGCAGCCCAACACGCCAAAGGCAAGTTGTCGGCCCGTGAACGACTCGACGTCCTGTTGGACGAAGGCTCGTTTGTGGAGCTTGACCGGTTCGTCACCTCGCGAGAGGAAAGCGACAACCCGATTTATGGCGACGGCGTCGTCACGGGATACGGTCGCATCGACGGACGTATTGTCTACGTCTTCTCGCAGGATTTCACGGTATTCGGCGGTTCACTGTCCGAAGCGCACGCCGCGAAGATCTGCAAGATGATGGACCTCGCCGTGCGAAACGGCGCACCGGTCATTGGCCTGAACGATTCCGGCGGCGCACGCATCCAGGAAGGCGTCGTGTCATTGGGCGGTTACGCAGACATTTTCCTGCGCAACACGCTGGCGTCAGGGGTCGTGCCGCAGATCTCCGCGATTCTCGGACCGTGTGCTGGTGGCGCTGTGTATTCGCCGGCCATCACCGATTTCATCTACATGGTGAAAGGCACGAGCTACATGTTCGTTACGGGTCCCAACGTCGTGAAAACCGTCACGCACGAAGACGTGACGATGGAGCAGCTGGGCGGCGCAGACACGCATGCAAGCACCAGTGGCGTCGCGCACTTCGCCTGCGAATCAGAACTCGCATGCCTGCAACAGATTCGCGAGCTGTTTCACTACGTACCGTCAAACAATCTGGAGGAGGCGCCGCGCGGCAACAGCAGCGATCCCCGCGACCGTCGTGATGAAGCACTGCTCGACATCATTCCGGATAATCCCAACAAGCCGTATGACATGCACGATGTCATTCGTCGCATTGTTGATGACGGCGGATTTTACGAAGTGCAGCCCGACTACGCGGGCAACATCATCGTTGGTTTCGCGCACCTTGGCGGAAACAGCGTGGGTATCATCGCGAATCAACCAGCAGTGTTGGCCGGTGTGCTTGATATCAACGCATCACTCAAGGCCGCGCGCTTTGTGCGCTTCTGCGATTGCTTCAACATTCCGTTGGTCACGTTTGAGGATGTGCCAGGATTCCTGCCCGGCACTGCCCAGGAACATGGCGGCATCATCAAACACGGCGCGAAGTTGCTGTACGCATACTGCGAAGCAACGGTTCCGAAACTCACCGTCATCACACGCAAAGCGTATGGCGGCGCGTACGACGTCATGAGTTCAAAGCACATCCGCGGTGACTTCAACGTCGCCTGGCCAACCGCCGAAATCGCGGTGATGGGGCCGAAGGGCGCAGTTGAAATCATCTACAAGAAGGAAATTTCCGAGAGCCCCAATCCACAGCAGGCGCTCGATGAACGCGTGGCCGAGTACACGGAAAAGTTTGCGAACCCGTACATCGCTGCGGCGCGTGGTTATGTCGATGACGTGATCGATCCGCGCGATACGCGCCCGCGTCTCATTGATGCGCTCGAGATGCTGCGCGGCAAACGCGATAAGAATCCGCCGAAGAAACACGGCAATCTTCCCCTCTGAGGCGACAAGCGATGATTGGAAAGTTGCTGGTGGCAAATCGCGGCGAGATCGCACTGCGTGTTATTCGCGCATGTCAGGAACTCGGCGTGAAGACCGTCGCGGTGTATTCGGATGCGGATGCGCATGCACCGCACGTTCGCGAAGCCGACGAAGCTGTTCGCATTGGACCACCGCCGTCACGAGATAGTTATCTCGTTGGTGCCAACATCATCGAAGTGGCCAAGCGCGTTGGTGCGGATGCCATTCATCCGGGCTACGGATTCCTGTCCGAACGTGAATGGTTTGCGCGCGCAGTGCGTGATGCGGGATTGATCTGGGTGGGTCCACCGGCCGAAGCCATCGAAGCGATGGGTTCAAAAACAGCGGCGCGTCAACTCGCGACTGCGGCCGGCGTGCCAATTGTTCCTGGCACGACCGAAGCACTGCGCGACGCTGATGAGGCCAAGGCAATCGCGGACAAATACGGCTATCCTGTTTTGTTGAAAGCGGCCGCAGGCGGTGGCGGTAAAGGCATGCGTATCGTGCGCACGGCGGCTGAAATGTCCGACGCGCTGGATTCGGCCAAACGCGAATCCAAAAATGCGTTTGGTGATGACGCGGTGTACGTCGAGAAGTACATCGAAGGACCGCGGCACGTCGAGATTCAGGTGCTCGCCGATGCACACGGCAACTGTGTCCATCTGGGCGAACGCGAATGTTCCGTGCAGCGTCGTCATCAAAAGATGATTGAGGAAGCACCCAGTGTCGCCGTTTCACCGGACTTGCGCGCGCGTATGGGCGCGACTGCCGTTGCTGCCGCGAAAGCCGCCGGATATGTGAACGCCGGCACCTGCGAATTCCTGCTCGACCGCGACGGAAATTACTATTTCCTCGAAATGAACACGCGTATCCAGGTTGAACATCCTGTCACCGAGCTTGTGATGGGAATTGATTTGGTGCAGTGGCAAATTCGCATCGCGTCAGGCGAGAAGTTGCCGTTTGAACAAAAGTCGTTCGTGCCGCGTGGTTGGGCGATGGAATGCCGTATCACCAGCGAAGATCCGGCCAACGGATTCCTGCCAAGCACTGGACGAATTGAATATCTGCATTTGCCAACTGGCCCGGGCGTTCGGTGGGATGGTGGCATCGAACAAGGCAGTGAAGTCACGCTGCACTACGATCCGATGCTCGCCAAGTTGATTGTGCACGCGCCTACTCGTGCACTTGCAATCGCACGTATGCATCGCGCGCTGCTTGAACTCACGATTGACGGAGTTGAGACCTCACGCGGATTTCATTTGCGCGTGATGGAGCACCCGGAGTTTCAACGTGGCGACATTTCCATTCAGTGGCTTGAACAGAAATTGCCGGAGCTCACGGGCGCGAAGCCGCTGCCAGAAGCGGTTCGCACGGCCGCAATTGTTGCCGCGCTCGTTGCTGATGCGGAACGCAGTGCACCACGCGCAGTAAATGCCACCGCCGAAGTCGCTTCAGCCGGCGGGCGCGCAGACAGCATGAATTCGTGGCGCGCGGCAGCGTTGCGCGAAGGGTTGCGCAGCTGATGGCCGTTCGTCGACCGCATCGCAAACAACCGTTGCGTGCGCATTCGCGCATTGAAACCGTCACGATCGATGCCATCGCAGCAGGCGGCGACGGTGTGGGTCGTGTGGACGGAATGGCCGTATTTGTTCCGCGAACGGCGGTCGGTGACGAGATCGAGGCATCACTCGTTTCGCACGGACGCTTTTCGCGCGGCCACATCACACGCGTAATCACACCGTCGCCCCATCGCGTCGAGCCGTTGTGCATGCACTACGTGGGGAATGACTGCGGCGGATGTCAGTTGCAGCACATGAGTGAAGTCGCGCAGCATGAGGCGAAGACACGTGTTGTGCGTGATACACTCTCGCGTATCGGCAAACGCCAGGTCGAGCTTCCGGAAATCGAGCGCAGCCCGAAAGCGTGGGACTACCGACAGAAGCTGACGTTGTCGCTCGTGCGCAACTCAGCCACGCGACAGTGGATTGGTGGTTTACATCCGCTGGGCCAGCCTGACGAAATCTTTGCGCTCGAAGAATGTCGGATCACGGCACCAGCCATTGTTGCTGCGTGGCACGCGCTGAGAGCGGCGGGCGCGTGGTTACCCGATGGGTCTTCGTTGCGTATCACGTTCCGGCTCGTGCCGAATACCGATCGCGTGGCAATTACTGTCGCGGGCGGCAACAACTGGAAGGAGTGGAAAACATTCGCCAGTCGTATTGGCACGCTTGGCGCACTGTGGTGGATTTCAGCCGCCGAAGTGCGTACCGAACTTGTTGCGCCCGAAAGTTCGTTTCAGACAACGGCTGTGAATTTTGTGCAGGTGAACGCCGCAATGGCCGAAACCATGCACAATCACGTGTTAAGTCGAGTGGTGAGTTTTTCGCCGCGGCATGTCGTGGATGCGTATGCTGGCACCGGCGAACTCACGCTGGCTCTGGTCAGGCAGGGCGTTACCGTTTCTGCCATCGAGTGGGATCACGCCGCTGTTGGTCTGTTGCGCGAACAGTTGCCGCAGGGGTCAGCGGCACTCGCGGCGCCCGTCGAAGAAGTGATTGAGCGCGCGATGTTTGATCCAACGATGCCCGACGTTGTGGTCCTCAATCCGCCGCGCGTTGGTGTGCATGCGTTCGTCACGAGCACGCTTGAAGCAAACGCGAACAAAGGGCCGAAGGCCGTGGTGTATGTGAGTTGTGATCCGGCCACGCTGGCGCGCGATTTGTCGCGCATGCCGTCCTGGCGCATTCAGGAGTTGCGTTGCTTTGACATGTTTCCGCAAACCGCGCACGTCGAAACGGTTTGTGTACTGATTCCGGAGGCTTCATGAAGTACGTCGTCGAGATCAATGGCGAACGCGTGCAGGTTGAACTGGACGGTGCCACGGCACTTGTGAACGGTGAACGCTTCAACGTCAACTTGCAGGCGGTACATGGCACACCAGTGCGGCTGGTGCGCATTGGCGAGGAGATGCACCGTGTCACCTCGCGTCGGCAGCCGCAGAACGGCCGCGGGTCGTACGTGTTGGACGTTGACGGATTTCGCTATGAAGCCCTCGCGCTCGATGAACGCACGCGCACCATTCGCGATTTGTCCGCGAAGAGTGAGGTCGCGTCCGGACCCGCGCCGCTCAAAGCACCGATGCCGGGACTCGTGGTACGCATCGCTGTCGCCGTGGGCGACACGGTCGAGGCGGGGCAGGCCCTGGTAGTCGTCGAGGCGATGAAGATGGAAAACGAATTGCGTGCATCTTCGGCGGGTGTGGTCACGGCAATCAAAGCCGTCCAGGGAACCGCCGTTGAGAAGGGCGCAATCCTGATTGAGCTGGGCAGCGTATAAGGCGTTGTGCGTTGGGCGGCGGAATTCATTCGCCGCCGCTGCCATCATCTTTTGTCGCGGCCATGATAGACCAGATTTTCGACGCACAGCAACAGGCGTTTCGCGCAAATCCCAATCCATCGGCCAGCGAGCGTAAGAAGCATCTTGGATCGGTCGTGGAGTTGCTTCGCGAAAATGCGGACGGCATCGCGCGTGCCATTAACGATGACTTCGGTCATCGGTCGACGCACGAAACAACATTGCTCGAAATTTTTCCAACCATTGAAGATGCGCGGCACGCCCGCAAGAATGTCGCGCGCTGGATGCGGACCGACCGCGTATCAACTGCCCTGTGGTTCAGACCTGCGCGCTCGCGCATCATCAAGCAACCAATCGGCGTTGTGGGTATTGTCGCGCCGTGGAACTATCCGATCAACTTGTCCGTTGGTCCGCTGATCGCAGCACTGGCTGCCGGTAATCGCGCAATGATCAAGATGTCGGAGCTGACGCCAAACACCGGCGCACTATTGGCCAAACTGTTTGGTGAACGCTTCAATCGTGATCTGGTGTCGTTCATCAACGGCGGCGTTGGTGTTGCAAAGGAAATGTGCAGCAAGCCGTTTGATCATTTGTTGTTTACGGGATCGACGACAGTTGGAAAATCCGTAATGCAGGCGGCATCCGGAAACCTCACTCCTGTCACGCTGGAACTGGGAGGCAAGTCACCCGCTGTTGTTGCGCCCGGCTATCCGATTGATCGCGCGGCGCAACGCATCATGCTCGGCAAGTGCCTGAACGCGGGACAGACGTGTATTGCAACGGATTATGTGTTGTTGCCGCGCGATCAGGTCGACGCATTTCGAACGGCTGCAATCGCTGCTGTGAAAACATTTTATCCTGACGGAACGAGCTCGGGCGATTACACATCGATTGTGAGCGATCACCACATGACGCGCTTAACGGAATGGTTACGCGAAGCGACGGCAAGTGGCGCCAGGGTCGACCGCGTTGGACTCGACGACGTGAACGCGAGAAAATTTGCACCAACGTTGCTCAGTGATGTTGCGGCGAACACGCGCGTCATGCAGGAAGAAATATTTGGTCCGATCCTGCCAATCGTGCCATACGACTCACTGGACGGTGCGTTGCAATACATCGCGGATCGTCCGCGCCCACTCGCGATGTATTACTTCGACGACAACGGCGGGCGCACCAATCATGTCCTTGAAACGTCCATCGCCGGCGGCGTTTCGGTGAACGACACGATGTTTCATTTCGCGCAGGATTCACTCCCGTTTGGCGGGATCGGTGCAAGCGGCATGGGTTCGTATCACGGCGTGCACGGCTTTAACACGTTCACGAAGATGAAAGGCGTTTTTTATCAATCGCGTGTGAACGGAGGCTCGCTGCTTTTTCCGCCCTTTGGAACACGAATAGAGCGGTTGCTCAAGTTGATCATCGGATAAAAAAGGCCCTGCGATTGCAGGGCCTGGATACGGGGAACGGAGTGCCGGTCGGATCTCAAGCGGCTGGTGGCTGGTTCCGGCGCAAGCGGTTCATGCCCTTCACCACCATAAACAGTGCCCATGCGACAATCACGA
>JBDTTO010000069.1:0-9523 GCA_039930585.1 Gemmatimonadaceae bacterium | reverse complement strand
TTTCGTTCCCAACTTTGGCTTTGTGCCGATTGCACCAACGTTGCCGCCTGTTGCCGACCAGATGTTTACGACCGACGCGCATTTCGAAGACGGATTGAATCGCGTGTGGGCGCTGGCCGGCCGAAAAAGTTTTGACGAGGCCGAAGCACAACTCATGGCGATTATTAATGCGTCTGATAGCCGCGGCAATAACAATTATCGGGCTGCGGAATCGTTGTGTGCTTCGGCGCGACTGCATGCGTTTGACGATGATCGCACGGTGTACAGCTGGTTGCGTGATCGCGGAATTACGCTGTGGTACGCGTGGGGATCGGGCGCGACCAGCGGTGGTGAGGGTTTTACGCGCGGTTTGGAAATTCATAAAGCCGAGCGGGATTTTGCGGACCTTGAACGAAAGCTGGGGCTTAAGTCATGAGCGACTCACCACTATCATTCGCGCCCGGTTGGCCGGGCATTGAACCGCGTTGGACGACCGCCGCCAAGAGTGCTGTTGGTACGGCGATTGGTGACGGTTCGCGCGTGTGGTTTACGACCAGCCACGGCATTTTGAATGAGGTCTATTATCCCGAAGTCGACAACGCATGTTTGCGTGACGCGGGATTGTTGGTGACAGCGGCGGATGATTTTTTCAGTGAAGAGAAGCGCGATTGCACGCACGCGGTTGAGTGGTTAATGGCGGGAGTTCCGGCCATTGTGATGCGTAACAGTTGCATTCACGGTCGTTACGAAATTCAAAAGCGCATTTGCACGTCGCCTGATTACGACACTGTGCTGCAGCACATTCAGTTTACGCCGCATCACGGCACGCTCAACGACTACCGCGTCACCCTGCTGCTCAGCCCCCACCTCGGCAACCATGGCGCGGGTAACACTGGTTGGATTGGCAGTCACAAGAATCAGCCAATTCTATTTGCAAGTCGCGGCGGGCTTGTGATGGCTGTGGCGTGTACTGCACCGTTTGTGCAGCGCACGGCGACATTTTCGGGGCCGGAAGATGCGTATCAGGACGTAAAGGAAAATGGTCGCATCACGCGCGTATATGATCGTGCGGAAAACGGAAATATTGCGTTGGCGGCGGAAATTGACCTGTCTGAAACCAACGGCGAGTGCACTATCGCAATCAGCATTGGCAACGATGCGGATACGGCGGCAATTCATGCGCGCGCGTCGTTGTACGATTCGTACGAAAAGAACGAACGCAGATACGCGAAAGGTTGGCGTGAGTGGCAGGCGGAGTTGCTGCCTTTGGATGAGCATGTTGACGAGACCATGCCACATTTGTATCGCGCGAGTACGGCGGTAATGAAAACGCACATGAGTATGAACTGCGATGGTGGTTCCATCGCAAGCTTATCGATACCGTGGGGTAACACCAAGGGTGATGGTGATCTTGGTGGGTATCATCTCGTGTGGCCGCGCGACATGGTGGAGACCGCAGGTGGCTTGCTCGCGGCTGGTGCGCATCATGAAATGCGCAGTATGCTGCGCTTTCTTGCAGTGACGCAGGAGCCTGATGGTCATTGGCCGCAGAACATGTGGCTTAACGGCACGCCGTTCTGGAACGGAATGCAGTTGGATGAAACGGCGTTTCCAATTTTGTTGGTTGATCAGGCAAGACGGGAGAATGCGTTGAGCAACAACGTGGTCGCGCAGTGTTGGCCGATGGTGCAGCGTGCGGCGACGTTTGTTGTACAGAATGGTCCGTCTACGGGACAGGACCGCTGGGAGGAGAATCCGGGTTACGCGCCGTTCAGTATGGCGGTGGCGATTGCGGGATTGTTGTGTGCGGCCGATCTCGCGGACATTGCGGGCGAGAGCGCGTTTGGTGTGCAATTGCGTGAAACGGCGGATGCGTGGAACGCGAGCATCGAGCATTACACGTATGTGCGTGGCACGCCGCTCGCGCGCGAACATGGTGTAGACGGATATTACGTGCGCATTGGGAGCAGTGATCCGGCCGATCGCGACAATCCAACCGCGGGCAAGGTGCAGATCAAGAACCGTGCGGGTGATGCGCAGTACATCGATCGCAGCGCGTTGATAAGTGTTGATGCGCTCGCGCTGGTGAGATTTGGATTGCGTTCAGCGCACGATCCGAAAATTCTGAACACCGTCAAGATTATTGACGCCGTTCTCAAATGCGAAACCAACACCGGTCCGACGTGGTTGCGATATAACGAGGATGGGTATGGTGAGCACGAGGATGGCGGCGCGTACGACGGCACCGGCATTGGTCGAGGGTGGCCGTTGCTCGCGGGCGAACGTGCGCACTATGAGATTGCAGCCGGAAATTTTGACGAGGCCGCGAGATTGGCTGCCGTGATGCGCTCGCAGGCGCATGCGGGTGCGATGTTGCCGGAGCAGGTGTGGAATGCCACCGACATTCCGGAACACGAACTCTTCAACGGAGAGCCGACGGGATCAGCGATGCCGTTGGTGTGGGCGCATTCGGAGTATGTCAAAGTGCTGCGATCGCTGCACGAGAAGCGCGTCTTCGATTGCCCTCCGCAGACACTGAAGCGCTACAACCAGAACTTAAGCATTCCGTTTACGAGCGAAAAGCACATCAGCGACGAGGAAAGTGTTGTGAAAACGTGATCGCACCATGACGGTCCGCGCACACCAGGTGCGCCTCATTGTCGTGACGTTACTTGCAATCATTGTTGCGAGTACCGCCATGGTGATGGATGCAAACCTGGTTTCACGCGCCGCGATCGTTGCAACGCTGTGCCTATTTCTCTGGCTCTCCGGCTGGGTGCCGGTCTGGATTCCGACGCTCGTGCTTTGGTGCGCAACGCCGCTCCTGCTTGGCACTGCTGACGCGCGTTTCGGTGTTTTCAATGTGTTGCGTATGTCGATTGACCCCGTGCTTGCACTGTTCCTCGCGGGTTTTGCATTTGCGAAATCTGCTGAACGTCACGGGCTCGATGCGCGCATTGCCGCGTTTGCGTTGCGAAAATCTGCCGGGTCGACGATGCGTCTTGTGGGCGCAGCAGCTTTCACCACCGCGTTGCTGTCGATGTGGATGTCGAACGTTGCAGCGGCCGCGCTGATGCTCAAGGCATTTCATCCGATCCTGTCGCACACGCACACCAACACCGCTTTGCGCGCGTCGCTCTTGCTTTCGATTGCGCTCGCGGCGGATGTCGGTGGTATTGCGACACCAATCGGCACCGGAGCGAATGGAATTGCGATGGCCGAGATTGCGGGAACGCATCCGATCAGCTTCTTGCACTGGATGGCGTTTGGTGTGCCGCTGGCGCTCTTACTCACCGCTGCCGCGCTTGCGTTTGTCCTTCGTCGTTTTCGATTAGCCAGCGGCGAACTACATCCGAAGTTGAATGTCGTGTCGACCAAACGCTCGTCCACGATTCCGCTGCTCGCAATATTCGTGCTGACGCTGGTGTTATGGCTTTCAGAACCGCTGCATGGCATCAGCGCGTGGATCGTCGCACTCGCCGCTGTGGCCGCGCTGTTGCTCACGCGTACGCTGCATGTGCGGGATCTTCGTCATCTCGATTGGAGCACACTGATACTTGTGGCCGGCGGCATCGGTGTCGGCAGATTGCTTGAGGAGTCCGGTCTGGTTGTTGAGCTCGCGTCGCGACTTCCGCTGGCAACCACACCCGCCGTTGTTCGGCTACTCGTGCTTTGCCTCGCCAGCGCCACGCTCTCAGCACTCATGAGCAACACCGCCACCGCGGCTTTGCTCATTCCTCTCGCTGCCGCGGTCGATCCCGCGCCCTCCACCGCAATCATCGTGGCCATCGCTGCATCACTGGGCATGCCGTTCGTGATGAGTACGCCGCCAAATGCGATGGCCGTATCTGCGGGCTTGCCATCGCGCGAACTGCTCGGCCCTGGATTGCTCATCATGATTGCGGGATGCGTGGTGATTGCGTTGACGGGCCCTGTCGTGTTGCGTGCCGTGGGAATCCCATGATGCGACGCGTATCGGCGCTGTCGTTGTTCTTCATCACTGCGTGCCTTCTGTCGTGGTTGGTGTGGTTGCCGAAAGTTGCTGGCGTTTATGGTTGGTGGGCGATTGGCGCTGTATCGCCGTACTGGCATCTGGTCGGCAGCCTCGGCCCCGCAATCGCAGCACTCATCGTCACGTATTGCACTGGCGGCATGAGCGCGGTGAAGGATTTGTGGCGCGTCGTTGTGCGGTGGCGCACCGGGTGGCGTTGGTGGGCCGTTGCGATGGGACCCGTGTTCATTCTGTTATTTGCTGCAGCAGCAGTTCGGATGTCCGCCGGTGAGCTTGTTAATTGGCAACGCGTTCTGCATAGCGAGGAGTATCCGGCGCTTGGTTCGCTCGCGTTGCTCGGCGCACAAATAATCTGCTACGGTTTCGGTGAGGAAATCGGGTGGCGCGGTTTTGCGCTGCCGCGATTGTTGCAACGACAGGGCGCACTGCGCGCGTCAATCCTGTTAAGCGTGCCGTGGGCGATCTGGCACATTCCGTTGCTCGTTACCAACGATACGTATCGAAGCATGTCGCCGATCATGTTGCTCGGATGGTACGTGAGTTTGCTCACGGGTTCCGTGCTGCTTACGTGGTTGTTTGTGCGAGGGGGTCGCAACGTGTTGCTTGTCGCGCTGTTTCATGCGACGCTCGATCTGGTGATGGTCAACGCCGGTGTCACGCCGTCCATGCTGCCGGTGATGGGTGCGCTCGTTACGGTCTGGGGGTGTGTTGCGGGAGTGTTGCTGGTGCGTGATGCGCGCGTGGGTGCGGTTCGCGACGAGGGCGGACGTGCGCGCCAGGGTTAAACGAATTGATGCACCGCCTCACACTTAACGGATGGCACCATTGCGCATTGCATTTACAGTTTTCCTAGCACTGCACGGTCTCATTCATTTGTTGGGATCCGCCAAAGCGTTTGGTTGGTCCGATGTCAGTCAACTGCGATCACCAATTTCCGCGACGATGGGGCTGCTTTGGCTTCTCACGGCAGTTCTGTTTGTTGCAGGTGCGATCAGCTTCGCACTGCGCGCGCCGTGGTGGTGGTATGTGACACTTCCGGCAGTCGTTCTTTCGCAGTGGTTGATCGTGACCGTGTGGAGCGACGCCCGATTTGGAACCATTGCAAACGCGATCATCCTCATTCCGGTAATTGTCGCCGCACTCGATGGGCGCGCGTCAAGTTTCAGCTCACGCTTCGCACGCGACCGCGCCGTGCTGCTCGCGCGTGCAACTCCGCTAGCGAGCCTGGTGAGTGAAGCCGATCTCATTCCGTTGCCGCCGTTGATGCAGCAGTATCTTCGCGTGATGGGTGTCGTTGGACATCCGCGCGTGCATAACGTGCGAGTGGTGTTCAAGGCGCAGATGCGCAGTAGCGCGAATTCGCCGTGGATGCAGTCCACTGCAGTGCAATACGAATTCTTTCATTCACCCGCGCGCTTATTCCACATGAACGCGTCGCGTGCGGGAATCCCGTTTGACGTTTTCCATCGCTACGTGGATGGCACGGCAACATTTCAGGTGCGCATTGCCGGCCTCAAGACCATGGTCGACAAACGTGGTGCGGGACTGACGAATGATGAAACCGTCACCTTGATGAACGATGTGCTCGTGTTGGCGCCGGCGGCGGTGCTGGATTTGCCATTCACATTCGAATCCACAGGTGCGCACACACTGCGCGCGACGTTTCAAAACGCCGGATACACCGTGTCGGCGATGTTGAAGTTCAATGCCGCGGGCGATCTCACTGGCTTTCAGTCAGCCGATCGTGCGCACGATCATGACGGCGGTGCCGCAATATGGTCCACGCCGATTTCCGGGTACCGCGAAGTTGACGGAATTCGAATTGGCACGCTCGGCGATGCGAACTGGATCGATTCGTCCGGCGAGTGGACGTACGGGAAATTTGAGATTGTGTCGATTGCGTACAATGTGGAACGGTGAGTGGTGGTATCGGAGGGGTCATCGCGCCAGGTTCGTTCACGAATCGGCATGACCTGGGAACCGACTCGGTTAACTAGTTACGGCATGGGCGTGTCGGCGTGGAGTCCGTTGGCGAAAGGCATGCTCACCGGCAAGTATCGCAAAGGTCAGACGCAACCGGATTCGTTGTGCGTGAAATATTTCGCAAAAGCAATGTCCGACGAACGCACACGCGACACCGTTGAACAACTTATTCCACTCGCTGAAAGTGCGGGCCTGTCACTCACGCACATGTCACTCGCGTTTGTGATTGCGCATCCGGCGGTGACGTAGGCAATCATCGGTCCGCGCACTATGCAACAGCTCGATGATCTGCTCGCGAGTGTGGACGTGAAACTTGATGATGCGTTGCTCGATCGCATCGACGAGATCGTGCCGCCGGGAACTGACATCGCGCAGCTTGAAGGATCGGCGTATGTGCCGCCGGCGATTGCGCGGGTGGAGTTGAGGCGGCGGGCGAGTGGTGAACGTGCGGCCGCTTAGTGCGTCAGCGCCTGGTAAGGGCACTCAGTCGCTCGAATCAGGATGCCGCGCCGAAAACCGTTCTGAGCTGCGCTACTGACTGCTCCAGGCCACACGCCCGCAGTCGATCCAGCATTTCAGCGCGCGACACCGGCGGTGACTTCAGTGCTGCTGCTTGCTGCGACACAACCGTTGCAATTGCTCCCGGCGCGAGTCCAATGGTGTCTAGCACAAAGTCGTCGGGATGTTTTGCTTCGATGCCAAATGGAGCAAGTACCGACTGCGGAAAGTCCTTCAGATTGAATGTGACAATGACCTGTGCGTTGCTGCGAATTGCTGCCGCCAGTACATGTCGATCGTTCAAGTCCGGCAGTGCAACATGGTCAGCAAGGCCCGAGAAATTGGTAACCAGACAATCCGGCACAGCCTCACACATCAGGTGACGCGTGCGGGCCAACGCGTCGACGGAGAGATCCGGCCGGTTCGCTGCGACATTCCGAAAACATTCGTCGAGAATTTCGTCGCTCCACTTGGCGCGAACGACGCCGGCGAGCGCGATACGAAGCAACAAATCACGTAGTGGCGCCGGATAGAGCACGCACGCGTCGTAAATGACAACAAACGCCACTCGCGTCAGTACCCCATACCAAGTTCCTGCGCCTGCGCTGCGAGCTGATCGAGAACGCGCTGTCGCTTCTCATCGTCAGCTTGCTTGTACCGCAGCAGGTCCTCGAATCGAACACGTCGGTGCGAACCCACCTTTCGATGCGGTAAGGCGCGCGCTTCCAGCAGCTCGATGAGGAATGGCCGCGAAACGTTCAGGAAGTCGGCCGCCTGCTGGGTAGTGAACTCAGCTTGCACCGGGACGATGGTCACTGCGTTGCCGTTCGCCATCTGGGCCAGAACTTCAAGCAGAAGCTCAAACGCTTCTTTCGGGACAATTGCGTCTTCGTCGCCGGCGCGAACGCGAACAGTTGGCCCCGCGGCATGGCCGGCCGGGGACAACGAACGGAGAGCGAGCTTAGCCGCTTCGGCGTCGCTCGCGGTCGGGATTGGGTGCGTTGCAGGAGACATAAGCTGAAAATAGCAGCAATCGAAACAAACGCAACATTCGAAACAAAAGTCGCGGACAGAATTAAGGGCAACTGGGCTGATTTCGCGGTCGTTTGATGTAGTCTGCAACCCTACACCGCAATAGTTCGGTAAAGGCTCCCACCTGACGTCGGCGAACCGGTGCCTCGTGAGTCAGGATACCCGCACAATCGAACAACCCTACCCGAACTCAACAATCCTCACCCCACGCGCTTCCGCCTGCCCTTCCCGCACCAATCGCGCTGCAACTTCGCTTGCTTCGATGCCTCGATACCGGCGAAGCGCACCCACCATCAGTGGTGACAGCGCGCTCAACATCACCGTAGCAAGCGCCTCACCAGAACGTGATTCGCTTCTGCTGCCAGTCAGAAAAGACGGCCTGGCTATAACCGTGCATTCAAAATTCAGACCCATGATATTCTTTTCCAACTGCCCCTTCGTACGCAAATAAAAATTGTTTGCGTTACGATTGGCTCCAACTGAGGAAACAAGGAGCATGCTTGTCACACCTTGATTCCTCAGTCGGGTCGCGATGTCGGTCGGATATTCACAGTCGATTTTGAATTGCCGACTTCTGCTGCCGGCTTTCCGCAACGTTGTGCCAAGCGCGCAATACAAATGCCCACCTGATATTCCTTCAAGTTCCGGCGCATCAAAATTGATGATCCGCTCCGAAATTTTCTCGTGCGAATGTGCCGAGGGCCGTCGGTTGAGGAGGAGGATCGAACTGTAGAACGGTGTGGACAACAACACCTTCACCAGTTCGGATCCCACCAGCCCCGTCGCGCCAAGTACAATTGCAGTTGTCACGGAAATCCGGTTGACGTGTGTTTGCTTATCGACTTGCGACAGCCGCGTGCGTTGCCGCCATCATGATCATGTCTGCGACTGCGCGCGGCTGCGACACATACACGGCGTGACTGGCCTTTACTTCGACCACTGTCGAACCCGCGCGCTTCGACATGCCGCGCTGCGCATCGGGGGGAATCATGCCGTCCTGCGTTGCTATCACGTACCAACTGGGTTTGGTCTTCCACGCGGGCTCGGTAATCACACCACCCAACGCTTCCAATCCCCACGGCGCCTGCGAACTCGCCATGAACTCGGCCGTTGCTGCATCGACATCCGCTGCAAATGCCGCACGGAATTTTGCACGATCAAGAAACAGGGCGCCGTCCTGCGGCGGAAGAATTGGTGGTGCGGCGGCGCCCGGCGGTGCGTTCTGTGTCAACGCCGACACTGATTCACCCTTGTCCGGTGCAAACGCCGCGACGTACACCAGGCCCACGACTTTCGGATCAGTGCCGGCCTCAGTGATTACAACGCCTGCGTACGAATGACCAACAAGAATTGCAGGCCCATCCTGTTGTGCGAGCGCGCGTTTGGTCGCACGCACATCGTCGGCCAGTGATTGCGTGGCGATCTGCACAATGGTGACATGATGACCCGCTTTGGTGAGTTGATCATACACGCCGCGCCAACCCGATCCGTCGGCGAACGCACCATGCACCAACACAACGTTCTTCACGCCCACCGTCTTTTCTTCGTGTGACATTGCGACATCTCCGATTCCGAGTGCGAGCCCAATAAGTCCAGCGGCGTGAATGGCGGTTGCAATCCCGGCCTTTGCGGTCAGCATCTTGTTCTCCTGTCATAAGGCGCGAAGGCACACGCAATGGTGCCGTTGGTGGCGTCGCATTGTCGAAACGCCGTTTGGTGAGCGGCATTGTACCGGCAACGTGAATTGCGCGCATCAGGATATCGAGCCGCGCGCCACCACCACGATCGTGTGGGTACAACCCCCTCCGTTTCTCGCATACGCTGTGCGGTCAGGTGCCGTACACTGCCCGCGCTGCCACAGGTGCGTGTGCAGTGAGAAGAGGCCGCCGGTGTTGACGGTGCGTGTCGAAACGGAGCGTTTGAACAATTCGGAGACTCACATGCAATACGGAACGGATGCACAAAAGCGATTGGGATTTCGTCTCCACGCAATCTCATTCGTCGTAACAATGATCGTGC
>JBDTTO010000068.1:0-9524 GCA_039930585.1 Gemmatimonadaceae bacterium | reverse complement strand
GCCGCATCACGCGATGCCGCAGGCGTCAACGGCGCACGATACGTTCTGGGATTTTGTGTCGCTGATGCCGGAGTCCGCCCACATGCTTATGTGGATCATGAGCGATCGCACCATTCCGCGCAGCTATCGCATGATGCAGGGATTTGGCGTGCATACGTTCCGGCTGGTGAACAGTGACGGGCAATCGGTCTTCTGCAAGTTTCATTGGCAGCCGCTGGCGGGCACGCACTCCCTGGTGTGGGACGAGGCAGTTAAAATTGCCGGCGGCGACGCGGATTTTCACCGCCGTGATTTGTGGGAAGCAATCGAAGCCGGCGAATTTCCGCAGTGGGATCTCGGCGTGCAAATTTTTACTGAAGAAATGGCCGAGTCGTTCAGCTTTGACGTGCTCGATGCCACCAAGATCGTGCCGGAAGAACTGGTGCCCGTGCGCATAGTCGGTCGCATGACACTTGATCGCAATCCTGACAACTTCTTCGCGGAAACCGAACAGGTTGCGTTTGGCACGCAAAACATTATTCCCGGAATCGATTTCTCCAACGATCCGCTTCTCGCGGGTCGCATCCATTCCTATTTCGACACACAACTCTCGCGTTTGGGCGGACCCAACTTTCACGAGATTCCGATCAACTCACCAATCGCGCAAGTGCACAACAACCAGCGCGATGGAATGCATCGGCAGGCTGTACATCGCGGGCGCGTGGCGTACGAACCGAATTCGTTGGGCGGTGGATGTCCGTTTCAGGCTGGTAAAATGGGATTCGTGTCGTTCCCCGAGCCCGTTGTCGAGGATCAAGTGCGTGGGAAGCCCGAAAAGTTTGCTGATCACTACTCGCAGGCATCGCTGTTCTATCGAAGTCAAACCGACGTCGAGAAGGCGCATATCATCAACGCCTTTCGATTTGAACTCACGCGTGTGCAAACGCAGGCAGTGCGCGAGCGCGTGGTCTCGGTGTTGGCCAACGTCGATCTCGATCTCGCGCACGCCGTCGCTGATGAATTGGGCTTTCCGATGCCAGACCCGCAGCCTCGCGCACTCGACATGCACGTCGAATCAGAAGTGGATGTTTCAAGCGCGCTCTCACTCTTCAGCAGGCCTGGTCAACTGGGAGTTCGCACACGACGCGTTGCGTTGTTGGTCGCCGATGGCGTGAATGCGTCCACGCTTCAGGCTACGTACGATGCGCTGCTCGCGGCGGGCGCGGTGCCTCGTGTTGTTGGTGCGAAACTTGGCGTCGTGCAGCCGGAGTCAGGCAAACCGGTTCACGTCGAAACCACGCTGGAAACGGCACCTTCTGCGCTGTGGGACGCCGTTGTTTTGCCTGGTGGTGAGGCCGCCGCAAACGCGTTGGCCGGAATGGGACAAGCGCTCGAATTCGTGCGGGACCAGTACCGTCACTGCAAACCACTGCTCGTGTTCGACTCCAGCCAGGCGCTCTTGGCGGCTGCGGGCATTCCAACAGCGATGGCCGATGGTAGTGATGATCCCGGCATTGTGAACCTGGCAACTGGCGGGAAAGGCAATCGGAATTCACCAATCGATCTATCCGCATTTCTTGATGCGTTAGCCAAACACCGCCACTACGAACGCGAGCTCGATCCGTCGCCGGTCTGATGGACTACAAACAAAAATCGCCGGGTGCGAATTGCACCCGGCGACTTTGCATTTGATTAACGACGGCTGGACGTTTTCTTGGCCGCAGATTTCCGAGCTGGCGCTTTTTTCGCCGAACCTTTTTTACCGGCAGATTTTTTTGCCGTTGCCGTGCGTCCAGCGTTGTCGGATTCGTCGTCATCCGAGTCGTCCACGTCATCGCTGGAATTGGCGAGCGGCAGCAACATCGCGCCGAGCTGGTCCAGCTTTTGGTCGCACGCAATTTCCTGCTGCAGAATTTCGTCCAGACGTCCCGCGATTTCGTCGAGCCCGAGCTCCCTGGCCATCGCGATCATCGTTGTGTACGCGGCAATCTCGTAGTGTTCGGCGCGTTTGCCACCGCCAACGAGCGCTGCATCCAGCAAGGGAGATTTATCGTGCTCCTCGATGGCGTCGTTGCCTTCTTCGATGATACCGGCAATGCCCGCGCAGTGTTTTCCCTTCGGGCGCATTTCCAGAAGACCAAAAACTTCTTCAAGGATTGCGACTTGTCCGTTTGTTTCTTCAAGGTGCGACGCAAATGCTGCGGCCAGGTCCGGATGTGTTGCGGACTTTGACATTTTGCGCAGCGCTTTCACCAACTGTTTCTCGTGATCGTACGAGTCCTTCAATTCGTCAACGAACAAGTCGTGGAGTGTTTGTGATTCGGCCATGATTCTGCTCTGATTGGGGTTGAAAATGGTCTGTACTTCCGTTCAACCCAACGCCCTATTCACGGTTCCTTTGTATGTGCGAAAATCACTCTGTAAATAGAAAAAGCCCGACTCAAATGAGCCAGGCGTTTTCGTCAATCCACCGTGATGGAATAGGACATGCGCGCCGATCAAAAAGCGCTGTCGTAAGACAGACTCTGACGTCCGCTGGACACCATGTATCCGGAAAAGTGCTTGATGTCGAACCGAACGTTCTTGCTGTCGAACGTCACCGGAAACAATTCATCCAGTAGTGCAAGGCCGTCCAGCAGATCAAGCTGCGATACGTCTGCGAAGTATCCGCCAAGCACCGTGCCCTTGAAGTCGAGTTTGTCCCACGAGGTGCGGTCGAGCGACTGCTGGAAACTGAGCGGCTTGAGGAACACCGTGCCGTGTGGCTGGAAATCATAGGCAAGGTCGCGGCCCGGCAGCGCGGTCACCGTGATGGTGAGTGAACTGCCTGGAATTGCGCCCGACGGTACATCCACGCGCAAACCCGTTTCCTTGATTTCGATTTTGCCGCCACTCCGGTCAAACGTGAAGGAGCGCGTTATTGGCGAAGTGATTGCCACATCGCGCTCCAACGGCGTCATCGGGTACAGCGTTTTGAGCGTCCCATCAATTGAAGTTTTGATCGTCTTGTAACCAGACGACACTGGAGCAATTGGCGAGTCAGTCGAACATGCGGTTGCGAGCGTGAGAGTTGCGGCGGCTGTCAGCAGTGCAGCTTTCCGCAGAAGGGGACGGCGAATGGTGCGAGGCACGGTATCCATCGGGAAATCTCATCAAGGTTCAGCACCCGCGGGGGGAGGGGGCTGGCCAGTGTCGGCACTCTCTTGACGATTCGGTAACTCGATTGTGGATGTCATTTGGCACAGTTTCGCACGTTGTGACGTGCCGGGTATTTTCTGCACGCAAACGTGAAGCTGCGTCCTGTCGAATCGGTGAAGCGCGTCGCGCCTATCCTGGCCGAGTCCAGATGAGCACCACGCAAGAACCCGCCCACGCGAACTCCGGCGGTATCTCGGTGTTCCGATCATACGCTTCAATCGCTTCCACAAGATTGGGCGGTATGATATCGAGCGGATCGGAGTCGAACGCCCCCGGAAAATCCATGTCCGTTTTGCCAGACCTCGGCAACATGATTTTCATACCATCAATCAGAACATTTACGTTTGCGCTATTACACCGCGCGCTGAACCCACCCATCCGTCGCAGGATCTCCGCAACTTTCAGACGGTCCCGACCGAATTCATACCGCGTCATGAAGCGCGATGCCGGCGCGGCCCCGCTTATTCGACGCCGTACAAAGCCCACGCGCTCCAACATCACCGGTGATCGTTTTTCCTCGACGTTCACTGTGGCCAACGTCGTGGACACCGGCTGCAGTTCAATCGCGAGACGCACAGTGTCGACCGTAGCAACTGTGGTGAGTGTGGACACCGCCGCATAGCCAAGTCGTCGAATCTGAAGCACGTAGGTAGCCGCTCGCAGTGCACCAATCACGAAACGTCCCTTGGTATCCGAGAGGACCTCGACGTTCGTGCCCAGTACGTTGACCCGCGCGTTGGCGATTGCAGCTCCAGCACTGTCTTCCACTGCACCAATGATCACGGACGTCTGCGCGCGTGCCGCACACGGAAAAATCAGCGCTAACATCGTCGTCAGGCGGATGGCAAATCGCATTGAGTCCTGATCAGGTACGGGGTGGACCGTTATTCATGGGCATCGTGGCCGCCTGGTTGGCATTTGCAGGCATTGTGAAGCCCTATCGTAACACCGAAATGGGATCCACGCGACTGGCGCGTCTCGCGGGCACCAGGAGCGCCGCGAGCGCACACAGCAACAGAATGAGCACCGCGGTGCCAATGGCCACGGGCTCGAACTCGGGCACGCCAATCGCTTCAGTTGAAGTGCAACGCGTTCGTCATATCACCCATTGGCTGGCCACCATTTCGCGTCAACGCTGAATCGCGTTTTGCCAATCCGCGCAACGTTCCCAGATCAAACGTATGTGCAATGAGGCGTAACACCGAACCGGTATCGTATTGCGTGTGGTCAACCGTGCCGGACCTCGACAGATTCGATTGCACCAAATTGGGCGCCACCACGCCGCCCAACCTGGTGCGCACATTTTTACATCTGAATGCGAAACATCGCGCCAATTTGAAATGCGGTATTCTTCGCATGTTGTTTGTCAGATGTATCAGCGATGTCAATCAGGCCACGCGTATATCGCACGGTCGGAGCAAGGAAGAATCGCGTTCCTACTGGAATCGCGACTTCAACGCCGCCCGATACGCCGAAGTCAATCGTCTTCACTTTAAGATCACCTTCGAACGAAGAATCCTCGCAATCAAGTTTTGTCGATACAACGCCCGCTTCGAACGTCGCGTTGCACGACGTCTTGATACCAACACTTCCGCCAAGCAAGAGCGCCGGAACAACCTTTGATCCCTGCAATGGGAACGCGACGCGCAACAGGAGCGGAATTTCGACATAGTTGAGCGACAACTTCGCCGAGAAATCCGTGTCCTTGCTGGTCGAGCCTTTGGGCACCAGGTACAAGCCCGTCTGAAAACCGAATCGAGCGCCTGTCTTGTGCACTACAAGACTTGCGCCAGCGTACGGCGCCTTGTGAGAGTCAGTGTTTTCATCACCATCGCCAACGACTGACGCAATAACGGCTCCGAAATCGACACCAACTTGCACCGGCGATGACTGCGCAGTCACGTTGGCCCCGACTGTGCACATCAGCATTCCGGTAAACACAATGGAACGTTTCACATTGACTCCTTGATGAATGATGGACCGACAGTGGAAATACAAAACCGATTCAGATTGCAACGTGCTGACCTACGATGTCCCCAACGGCATCACAGACGCCCGCATGGACTCATGCCTTTGCCGTTGAAGTTTCTCTTGCGTTTGGTTGCCGACAAATGTTAGCCCATGATATGCTGTATGGACACCGAATTCCCCCACAAAAGATCAGGCTTTACCCGACGTCGTCACGCGGGGGGTTTAGCGAGGCTAATGGAGAGGCTGAGACACTGTTTCCTTCGTCCAACGGCATTAACACATGGCTGCAAAAATTCTCGACCCGACTAGCAGCGTAAACGACGCCCTGCTGCGTTTTCCGGCGGCGGTCACCGTGCTCTCTGCCCGGGGCATCGATACCTGTTGCCGTGGCAACGAATCGATTGCCACCGCCGCAGCGAACAGCGGAATAAGCGCAGAAGCGCTCATCAACGATATTGCGAACGCCCCCGCGAGCGACGCCTTAGTGAAATCGTCATGCTCGTGCTCTTGTTCGACGCCAACGTCAGATGCGTGACACAACGCTTCGCATGGCGGACGTAAAATAACGCACGGAGATACTGGTGGATTCGTTTGCGCGCGGCTTCGTACAGGCAAGCCTGCTGTGGCTTGTTTTGGGTGTTACGGTCGGAACTGGCATGGCCATAGTCCCAATGTGGACGGTTTATCGACCGATGCACCTGCATATGACGTTGCTGGGTTTCGTGACGATGATGATTTATGGCGTAGCCTATCACGTGCTGCCGCGATTCACTGGTCATCAATTGTGGAGCAGAAAGTTGCCGGTGTCGCACTTGTGGCTTTCCAACATCGGTCTCGCCCTGATGTGTGTGGGCTTCATACTTCGCGTGTCAGTTTCCGCCAATCAAACCGTCGCCACCAGTGTACTCGGCTCGGGTGGCGTGTTGTCCGCGCTAGGTGCCTATATGTTCGCATTCAACGCCTGGCGCACCATCATTGCGCGTCCCTCGCCCGTACCAGTTCCCACCGTCGCTGACGTCGAGCGGATTCAGAGTCGCGCGGCGGCGCGCTCGCGCTAGCTTCGTCCGCTCAAAATTTTTCGCTGTTGAAAGCGTGTGCATCAGTTCAGCAATCGGAAAGTCAAACGCTCACGCTTTTACCAACCGGCGCAACACGTCAACCAGTACGGCCGGTAGGTGTTCCGGGTGATGCAGCGCCGCGTAACCACCAGCTCCGAAAATCCGGGACATGTACTTTGGCGCGTGCCGGTCAACGGTCACGCAGAACGGATGCACGCCCTGCAACCGCGCCTCCACAACCGCCTGGCGCGAGTCCTCCACGCCGTACGCCCCTTCGTAACGGTCGACGTCATTGGGCTTGCCGTCGGAGAGCACTAACAGCAGACGGTGGCGAGCGGGCTTTCTCATCAAGCTCGCGGTGGCGTGTCGAATGGCGGTACCCATTCGCGTATATCGATCGGGCTCGAGCGCCGCGATACGACGCCGCACGGTCTCGCCAGCACTCTCGTCAAAACCCTTAAGCGGCAGAACGGTTACGCACTCGGGACCTTCACCGGAAAACGCCATAATGGTGTACGGATCGCCGAGTGCATCCAGCGCATCGCACACCACCAATAGCGCCTCCTTCTCGACGTCCACGATGCGAAGATCTTCGACCACCCAGCTGTCGGTCGATCCGCTGACATCCACGAGCAGCGCAATCGCGACATCCCGACGCGTGGGGCGGACCGCCTCGTACAGCCGGTCGTCGGCCGGAACCCCGGCCTGGCGATCGGCATAGGCGTCAACAAAAGCGGTGAGATCCACCTCGGGTCCGTCCAATTGACGGCCAAGTCGTTGGCGTCGCGGACGGAGCCGCTCGAATCGGCGACGCACCTCAGTCAACAGTGCTGCGCGACGCACAAGAACTCCCTGAGCCCATGCCGCATCGCCGAGAGGCGGCGTTTGCTCCTGAATGACGGCCCCACGCTCGTGGTATCGGCCCAGTTGATAGTCCCACTCGGGATACACATACCCCCGGCCAGGCGCCCCACGGCTCACCTCGGCATTTCCGCGCGGTGGCGGGTCGTCGCTGGTAAGCACCTCGCGACTCTGTCCGGGTGATGACACCAACCGCGCCTCCGGCAGTTCTGAAAATGAATCGGCCAGGTCCTCCGGGTCCACCTGATCGTCGCGATCGGTAGGACGCTGCAATCCCATCGGATCTTCGACGTGCTCCTGCGGATCATCGAGCTGGATCATCCACATGCCGACCCCTTCGTCGTCCTCATCGTCGGGCGCCTGCCGCACCTCCGGACGTCGGTCAAGACGGGTGGTGCGCGGCTGCGCTATCGGTGTGCCTGCCCCGTCGGCCGACCGCGTGGCGTTTGTGCGCGAAACCGATCGCTCCACAACTCGCCCCCACAGCCAGACCGCCTGCACGCCGCGGTAGGATCCACCCAGTTCACGGATACGCTGAGCCGTCCTTTCGGCCCAGGCCAGTGAGATAGCGGGAGACTTGAATTGCAGCTCAGCCAGTGGGTGCGCGGCGAGCACCGCGCGTATTTCCTGCTCCACCGCCGCCTCCTGGGGAGTAAGCAAGTTCGCGCGCGGGCGGTCCTGCCGAGCGGCGGTCCGAGCTGCACACAGCGCGTCCAGTAACCCGGGCAGCTCGGTACCCAGCTGGTGATCGACAGCGGCGGCTTCCGCCAGAAGATAGAGGTCGCGCACGAGCTCGTTCCGGGGAAGGTGCTCAGGCGTACCACGCACCGCGCGAGCCGCGGCCTCACACGCCAGTAGCCGATACGCCACCAACCCTTCGCTTGCGGTATCTCCGGTTGCGTGATTGGATGCGTCGCCGTCGGGCAGCGTACGCGGCAGATACACGCGCTCACCGTCGGTAAGTGCGAGCGTGCGACGCTCGACCAGATGTCGCGGCACGCCGCGGCCAATGCGGCCAAACCAGTTGGGGAGCGCAGGCGGTTGAGCCACGGCCACCGTCAGCGAGGTGCCAAACGCCGCGCCAATGAACAGCTCGAGCCGGCCGCGGACGTCGGCCAGGCGGAGCATCGCCGGTTCCAAACCATGCGCTCGGCGCCGCCACAGTCGTCGTGCAAACAGCGTTGCGTGGCGAGCGCCATCCAGGATGACATCTTCCGGCTCGGACATCAGCCCGCCAGGGTCAGCTCCACGAGATCGCGCATCGCCGCTATCAGCTCCGCGTCGTCGGACAGTGGGGCGATGAGCCCAACCCGACAGGCGGTTTTGGGGGCAATCCCGCCGGCAATGAGACCCGCCGTTGCCACGAGGAGCCGCGTACTTGGCACCTCGGCCAGCCCACGATCGCGCAGCCGGCGAAGCTGCACGCCCAACGTGACGAGCTGGTGCGCGGTGGCTCGATCGACGCCGCTTTCGTGCTGCACAATTTCCATTTCTCGCTCGGGCGGCGGGAAATCGAAATCCAGCGCGACAAAACGCTGGCGCGTGCTGGGCTTCAGGTCCTTGAGCACGTGCTGATAGCCGGGGTTGTACGACACAACCAGCTGAAACTCGGGGTGGGCCTTGATAAGCTCACCCGTCTTCTCCACCGGCAGCAGGCGGCGGTGGTCGGTCAGCGGATGAATGACAACCACGGTGTCCTGCCGCGCTTCCACGACTTCGTCGAGGTAGCAAATGGCGCCAAGCCGGGCGGCTTGGGTAAGCGGACCGTCCTGCCAGACCGTTTCGCCGCCGCGGACCAAATAGCGCCCGGTGAGGTCGCTGGCCGAGAGATCGTCGTGGCAAGAGACGGTCACCAGGGGAAGCCCCAGGCGCCAGGCCATGTATTCCACGAAGCGCGTTTTACCGCACCCCGTGACGCCTTTCAGCATCACCGCCTGGCGTCGCGCGTGGCACTGCTCGAAAATCGCCACCTCGTCGCCCACCGGCAGGTAGTACGGCTCTTCATCCGGAATGCGCAGGCCCACGCCTTCCCAGGCGATTCCCACCGTACGCGTGGAATCGATCATGCCCGAACTAACTCGGGCTCAAGCGTTTCAGGATCAGCGCCGATCGAAGGCGGTAGAATGCGGGGGCGGACGCTGAAAAAGTCGATCACGAACAGCCCGACGCCGAGCGTGAACAGGATGCCGGTCACCGTGAGCATGATGAAATGCACCTGAATCTTGAGCTGCGTTTCCATGTAGCCCAGTCCCATGATGCGCTCGAGGTACGTCTGCGAAATGCCTGCCGCGCCGAAGGCGAGCGTCATTCCGAACATGCCCGAAACCATCATCCAGAAAGCCCAGTAGCCCATTTTGCGCGGGCTATCGACGTTGCGGGTGGTGAGTGCGGGGCCGGCAAACGTGATCATGGCCAGCGTGATCATCACGTATGCGCCAAAGAACGCCGAGTGTCCGT
>JBDTTO010000067.1:0-9527 GCA_039930585.1 Gemmatimonadaceae bacterium | reverse complement strand
GCACGCAGTGCCGATGACCGATGAAACGACCGCAGCGATGAGAAGGTTGCGTGAAATGGTTGAGCGAGACATTTGCTTATTCCTGGTGCTGAAAGGTGTTGAGAAAATCCGAATACGCACGAGTGATTGATGACCTAAAAGTCCTTACGCGAAAACATCCGAATGCCAATGGCAAACGGCACAATTGTCCACAGCATCAAGGCGCTGCCCGCCACCAATGATCCTGTGAACCCTCCGAGAAACTGCTGAAACACGGCGCCGGTGTATCCCATCAGTGCCGAAACATCGAGTTGCAGAAGCAGCGTAATGCGGGCGAGATCGATTGGGTTCGCCAGCGTCAGCAAGAGGATGGGTCGCTCCAGCGGGTAGTCACCAAACGCGGCGATCAACGCGAGAATCAATCCATCGTATGCGATTGCGCCGAGCATCCAAACGCCAATCGCCGCCGTAAGTCCGCGCAGGCGATCATCGCACCAGAGCGCAATGATGAGTGCAATCGCGCTGCAGCTTGTGGTCAACGCGACCGCGGTTGCCATCAGCGCGCCGATCATTGCGAGTTGATGAGTGCTTTCGAAGCCACGCGCAATGAACGGAACCGAAAGACCGAGCACCAACGACAACACAAGCGGAAGCGTGACTCCAGCATACAGGCCGAGGTACAGCGAACCGCGTTCAAGGGGCTGGGCGAGCAAGAGTTCGATGAACTCGCGCGCGTTGTACAGATAGACGCTGCCAACGACCAGCGTAATAAGCGGCACCACGTACAGAACCAGGTTCGCCAGGCTGAGAATGGCGCCGGCGCTATTGCCGCCGAAACGAAGCAGTGCTTCGGTGACCGCGACGAAGAAGAGTGCATATGCCACGATCCATCGGCTGCGCAACAGGTTTCTGCCCTGGAACGTGGCGACGCGTTGCACGGTACGCGCGCGGCCAAGACGGGTTGCGACATGCCGTTTATCTCCCGCGTCGGTCACGACGGAGATGGAGAGCGCGGTCATTGCTCGCACGCACGCATCAGCGTTGCAACGGCCCGTTCAAGCGTGGTCTGCGCCGTGCTCGCGCGAAGGTCGGAAACGGTGCCGGAAAACGCGGCCTGCCCGTCGGTCAGGTAGACGATGTCGTCGGCCAATTCTTCGATCTCACTCATGATGTGCGACGTGATGATGATCGTGCGCCCGCGAGCGCGTTCGCGTTGTATGAGTTGTTTCATCACGCCAGCAGCGACGGGATCGAGTCCCGCCGTTGGTTCATCAAGGATGTACAAGTCAGGTGCGAACATGAGCGCGGCCACGGCATTTACCTTTTGCTTCGTGCCGCCCGAGAGCACGCGCAACTGCTTGTTCATCTGCGATTGCAAATTGAAGAGCTGAATGAGTTCTTCGCGTTCCGTCGTTTCACCGCGAAGATCTGTCAGAAAATTGAGGAATTCGTTGGCCGTGAGATTTTCTGGAAATCTTGCGATCTGTGGCATGTAACCGATGCGGGCGCGATAACCCGGATCACTGAGAATGCGCTCGCCGTCAAACCACAGCTCGCCCGCGTCCGGGCGAACGAGACCAAGCACCGATTTGATAAACGTGGTCTTGCCGGTGCCGTTCGGTCCAACAATGGCGGTGACACGGTGCGGCCTGATGGTGACGTCGAGCAGTCGAAGCACGACGGACTGTCCGTATTTCTTGGAAAGTTTGTTTGCGACGATCATTTGATTCTCCGCATGGCGGGATGTGCATCCGCCAACCCTTCAGGTGTAAGAATCGGAAATACCCTCTCTGCCGCATCAAGGAGTTGAACAATGCCGCTTCGGAGAAGAATCAATGCCGGTTCGTTCCGTTCGACGATCATTGAAAACAGGCGCACAGGATGAAACGGCACGTCTCCAACACCGTCGCGGTTGAGGTCATAACCACGATACGTGTCCCAGTAATTGCCAGCCACAGCGGTGGTTGGATTCTGACTGTTGGAGGCAATGTCGAACGTATTGCCGGCAAAGTTGTTAAGTGCGATCCGACCATCAACGGTGCTGGCGTCAAGGCGAATCGCCCAACCGTTTTCGATAAAATCATTGGAGAGGGCCTCGATGCGATTTGCGCCGTCGGCGACAAGTCCCGTGGTATTGCCGCGGAAGATGTTGCGCTCAACATGCGCGTCGCTGATCTCCTTGAGCAGAAGTCCATAGGCGGCCGCACCCCAGTTGTTCTCGAAGGTGTTGCCAATCATGGCAACGCGATGCGTGTACATCACCGCCACACCAGAGCCATTGTTCCGAAAAATGTTGCGACGATATTCGCAGTCATCCGAATACATGAAATGCAAACCGTAGCGCAGGTTCTTCGTGCTCAGGTTGTTGTATACATTGGCTTCGTGCACGAACTCGAAATACAGGCCGTCGCGAAACCCCGTGATGCGATTGTTCGCAATCACTACGTCACGCGTCGACCAAAGGTGAATGCCATTTCCGGACGAAGTCTCGGTTGTATTGGCGGCACGCAAATCGTTGCGCTCAATTCTGCACGCGGCAGACTTCGCCAGATAAATTCCAAAGAACACATGGTCCAGTCGGTTGTCGACAATGTTGCATTTGCGCGATTCTTTTACCCGAATCGCAGCCCGATCTTCCACATAGCTGGTTGAGACGTTGGTAAAAGCCAGACCACGGACGGTGACGTCGTCCGCTGCGACCAGGAGAATTTCGTGCGACCCTTCGCCGTCCAGCGTTGGCCATCCCTTTCCGACCAATTCGACGGGTCGCGTTACAACAATGACCGGTTCGCGATACCGCCCGGCTTCAACGACCACTCGCCCGCCGTTGCGGACGCGTCTCAGTCCTTCTGCGACCGTGCGAACGGGTCCGGTTGGCGAAACATGAACTTCGCTTTCTGATTGCGCGCTGCCGACGCGTGCTGATGCAAGCGTCGAAATTGCGAGGAGCGTGAGTTGAATGCAGCGAGACGCGATTGACGAACGCATTTCAGACACCACTCGGTACGTGCGTAAGTGTGTCTGAACCCGTGCTGTGATCCACGCCCAATGCACCAGCCTGAGCGCGACGGCGAACCTCACTCCACGTTACCGAAGCGCGTTTGAACCGGCGGTCTAAATCAGCGGAGCCAGTGGCGTTTGACACCGCAATGAGATCGGATCCCATTTCTGAAGTCGGACCATCGCGAAACACGAAACGTGCGCTGTCAGCTCTGAGCAGCGTGCCTGGATGGTCAAAATCCGAAACCCAGACTGACTGCAACGACGTCATTGATGCGACGTAGTTCGCCAGGCAGGCGATTGAATCGAATTGGCGCGTCTTTCCTTTGTCAGTTACGGCTGCACCGCCAAACCGGTTGTCGACAATGCGCATATTGCACACGGCGCAGTCGGCCTTGCCATACAGGATTTGTGGAGTGTCTGGTTTTTTGCAGCTACACAGGAACGTGAGCAACAACACGGCCGCTGAATATCCGGAGTTGGCAAGTCTGAACAAGCGAAATGGCTGTTGCCGCACACTTAGAAACATTGCGACCGCGCCAATCACAAACGCGGCGCACAACATCAGACCGCCGAGGTCAGGTAAAGAAACCGCTGTGAAATTGAGTAACTGCTTGCTGCCAATCAATGGTGGCTGGTACGTCATCCCCGGAATCTTGATGATGGCGTCCGCGGCGAGATTGTGCCCGTAGTCGTACGACCACAAATAGAACTCCGTAAGGCCGGCAATCCCTGCGGCGCAGGTGGCGAGCAACCACGTCGTCAACAGTGCGCGCCAGCCACTGGCTGCGGTAAGCAAAGAGAGCACGACCAAGGTACCCAATACCCACGGCATTACATGCAGCACGGGAAAGAGGTCAGGTGTAATCGGCTTCATGCCGATGTAGTGATTCAATCCGTTGATGTTGTCCAAATCGTTCGGCTTCACGCCGGTCAACGTATCAATGCGAATAAGCATGCCGATTCCTTCCGGATACTGTGGCGCATGCAATTGAATTTTCCAGAGCGGAAGAAATGATGCTGTCGACAACAAGATTGCCGAAATCAGGACAAGAATCCGCGAACGTCGTGACAGTTTGGTCATTGGAATCCCGAGATTCGAGACCAGCGCGCCGTACGGACGTACGACGCGCTGGCGGCGACTTACTTATTCAGCACCGCAGCCGTCTTGGCTCGACTGATTTGTGCTTCCGCCTTCGGACTCGTGTTCGCGGTCAGTGGCACATTTGCGCTGCGAGCTGACACGCGCAGATATCCCTGCATTTCCTGGTGCAACGCTGAACAGAAATCCGTGCAATAGAACGGGTACACGCCTGTACGCGTCGGAATCCATTTCATTGTACGCGTTTCGCCCGGAACCATGATCAGCTCAGAATTCTGCGCGCCCAATACGGCGAATCCGTGCAGAATATCCCAATCCTGTTCGATGTTCGTGACGTGGAAATACACCGTGTCGCCCAACGCTACGCCTTCAATGTTGTCCGGCGCAAAATGACTTCTGACGGCAATCATCTTGATGTCAATGCGATTTCCAGTGCGCTTGATACCAGCTTCGCTTTCGGCCTTGATCATGTCCGGATGCGTGCTTTCGGACAGTTTGTAGAACTTCACCTGTCGGTCTCTGATCAATTCGGCAGGAAGCGCTTGTGCGTAGTGTGGTTCTCCAATCGTCGGGAAGTCGAGCAGCAACTTCATGCGATTGCCGGAGATATCGAACAGCTGTGCGGACTGAAACAACTCCGGCCCGGTTGGCAGATAGCGATCTTTGGTGATCTTGTTCATCGCCACCAGATATTTGCCGTACGGTTTCTTCGAATCGCCACCGGGAATCATGAGGTGGCCAACTGAGTAGTACGTTGGTGCGCGATCAACGACCTCCCACGTGCCCAACTTCCATTTCACGACTTCGGACGAAATGAACATCGACGTGTACGCGTAGCCCTTGCCGTCAAATTCCGTGTGTAACGGGCCAAGTCCCGGTTTCTGCACTTCGCCGGCGAGGATTGATGCGTACTTGAGCACCGGAATGCCATCGATCTCTTTTTCGAATTCCTTTGCTTCAATGGCTTTTGCCAATTTCGTAAACGAATGCACCGGAATGACCGTCGCCAATTTGCCACCTGCGACGATGTATTCGCCCGATGGATCGATGTCCACGCCGTGCGGCGATTTTGGCGTCGGCAGGAAGTACACAACCCCTGGGCAGTCACGCGGGTCAAGCATTTTGACACTCGTCTTCGTTTCCACGGTCGCGCTGTGACTCGATTCATTCATGACGTTGTGCATGTATTCTGCAGGCATCGTCTTGAATTTGCCCGACGCAACGCATTCTTCGGCCTTCGTATAGTGCACTGCAGCAATAAAATCTTTATCGTTCTGTGAAGCGTTCGTTTCAAGTACTGTATTCGCCTGTTCGCTGTTGTAGGACGTGAAGAAGAACCATCCTTCCGACGGTCCCTTCCCGGCGTGACCTAGATCGTAATCATATCCGGGCATCAGGATTTGAAACGCAATGTCCATCTTGCCAGGTTGGTTAGCCGTGATGAACGAAAGCGTTCCCTTGAAATTCTTCTTGTAATCCGCAATCGGGCCGTCTGTATTCGGCACCGGAACACTGAAACGAGTGGCCGAAACGATGTACTTGGTGTCTGGCGTAGTGAACGGGGACGCGTGTCCACCCGCCGCATTCGGAATCTGAAGAATTTCTTCGGTCTGAAAGCGAGTCAAATCGATGCGCGCCACTCGCGGCGTATTGTTGCCATTGATGAAGAGCCAACGCCCATCCGGAACTCCATCCGTCATCGACAATTCGGCGTGATGCGTATCGTCCCACGGAATGAAACCGAACGTTGTCTCCAACATTGGTTTTGTCTCTTCCGAATATCCCCATGCGTTTTCAGGATTCTGCGAAAACACGGGGATGACTTTCAGCAATCGACCGGATGGAAGTCCGTAAACGGACACTTGTCCGCTGAAGCCGCCAGACATAAATGAGTAAAATTCATCCTTCGCGCCTGGCGCGACGTACACGCGCTGCGCTGCGTCGCCGACTGCGAGGTTGTTCGAGGAAGTCGCTGGTTTTGCGCACCCCACTGCGAACACGCCCGCCATCATTGCGGAGGCTGCGCTGAAATGTCCGATCGTTCTCATGAAACGCATAAACCGAGGTCCGAGAAAATTGTTTTCCGACCGAAAATGAGTCCACGGCGCGACACGGTCGGCTGTCGGCGGGGAGTGCGAATAAGCATCGAAGAATTCATGACTCAATTATCGACAACGCCATCTGGTGCGAAGTCAGGTAATCACTGAATGTGCACCGGACAATCTCCATCGCAAAGTGCGGCAATACCTGACAATGAATCAGGCGCCTACTGACCGCCCGGACCGAGTTCGCAGATGGCGCCTACGCCACTTCAAGCCCGCCAGGACAATTCATTTCTCGTCGTCGTGCAGCATGCGAATTGCAGGAGTGTCCAGATCATCCATCTGACCCGTGCGGGCGGCCCACACGAACGCGAGTGTCGCGCCTGTAACGATGAGCAGTGCGAGTGGAAGCACGATGTAAATGACGCTCATGTGCGGCTCCGTGCGAACGTAAAGCCGCGCCACGCGCCGAAAACGACGGTGAGTGAACTGATCGGCATCAATACAGCAGCGATCAATGGCGTTAACACACCAGCGATCGCCAGCGAAGCGCCCAGCAGGTTGTAGGCGACAGAGAACGCAATGTTTCGGCGAATAACGTTCACGGTGCGCTGTGCGCCGTTCACAAGTTCAACAACCGGCGCCAGCCCCGCGCGGGATAAGTAGACATCGGCAATGGCGAGACATGCTTCCGCGCCGCCGTGCACGCCAATGCCTACATGTGCCGCAGCAATGCCCGCCGCATCATTGACGCCATCGCCAACCATCACAACGCGACCGAGAAGCCGTTGTTGCTCAACAAACGCCAGCTTTTGTTCGGGCGAAGCTTCACTGATGATGGCGTCTTCGGTGAAGCCGAGCGACCGGCCAACGGAGCGCGCAACCGGCGTGGAGTCGCCGCTCAGCAACACTGTTCTCCATCCGGCAGCGCGCAGGGACGCGAGAGAAGTGGCCACGTCATCGCGCACTCGATCGCCGAGTCCTGCGACTGCGACCATTGCTCCATCAACGGCAACATGAACTGGTGTCAGTGCTTCCTGAAATTCCGCCACTGGTGCGTCAAACTCAACGAGCGGCGCTCCGATACGCGAACGCACAAACTTTGGCGAACCAATAACGAGTGATTGGCCATCAACAACACCGGCTATGCCGTTGCCTGTGATATGCTCCGATTCTGTAACAACACCGGGTACCACGTCGCTCCACGCGCGTCGAAATCCGTCCGCTAACGGGTGTGACGAACCCGCTTCGAGCGCCAGAACCAGCGGCTTCACCCACTCGGGACCCGACCACGCAATCAATGCGGTGTTGCCCTCAGTGATTGTGCCCGTCTTGTCGAGAATCATTGTGCCGGGTTTTGCCAGCAGTTCCAGCGCATCGGCGCCTTTGATCAGGATACCTCTTTTGGCCGCACGCCCAACTGCAACCGTGATCGTCAACGGCGTCGCGAGCGCCAGTGCGCATGGGCAGGTCACAATCAACAACGCAATCGCATCGTCGAGTGCGTGAGGTGTGCCCAGCTGCGTTTTGATGACAAATGTGAGAATTGCAGCGATGACAACAACGGCAACAAACACGCCGGACAGTCGATTGGCCAACATGACAATGGGAGCGCGACGTTTCGCACTTGTTTCACCCTGCTGAAACAGCTGCGCGATTCGCGCATCTTCGCCCGCTCGTTCGACGCGAATCGTGAGCGGCGATCCAATGTTCAGCGTTCCCGCAAACACGGAATCGCCGGCATCCATTGACACGGGCCTGGACTCGCCCGTGAGCAACGCTGCATTGATCGACGATCGGCCCTCAGTGATGATTCCGTCGGCTGGTATTGTCTCACCGGCTCGAACATCGACCAACATGCCAGGCAAGAGCGCCTCGATTGGCAACTCTCTCACAACTTGTTCACCGTTTACCAATTCGACCACTCGAGCTGATGCTGGCGATACTGCCTGCAATGCGTCAGAGGAATCGGTGGCGAGGCGTTGACCGCGCTGTTGCAGAAATCGTCCCACAAGCAACGCAAAAATCAGGATCGCCAATCCGTCAAAATAGACTGGACCAGTTGAAAGAATGGTGTTCGTTGCGCCGCGCAGAAGTCCGACGGACAACGCGATTGCAATTGGCAGATCCATGTGCAGCGCGCGTGTTCGCAACGCAGCCAGCGCACCGGTGAAGAAGACGCGACCAGGCCAGACGAATGCGGGAATGATCAGCATCAGACTGATCCAACGAAAGAATTGCGTCATTGACGCATCCATCCGATTGGCCTCGCCACTGTAGAGCGCGAGTGCCGCCAGCATGATGTTGATCGCGATTGCACCCGCTACGCCAATACGCACCAACATTGCGCGATCCTCGCGCACACGCATCGCATCTTTCGAGACGCCCCGAAATGGATGTGGTGTGTAACCCAACTGCTGGAGCGTCCGTGCGATTGTTGACAGTTTCGTGCTCTCCCGATGCCACTCGACGGTTGCGCGCGACCGTCGAATATCAAGGTCAACCCGGGCAACACCGTTGACCAGCAACGGCACACGTTCGACCAACCACACGCACGACGCGCAATGAACACCTTCCAGATAGAATTCCGTGCGCGCATAACCACCATCCAGCTGCTTGACATACCGCTCGTCAAAACTCGGATGATCAAATTCGGCGAATGTACGGCCGTTGGTTTGGATAGGCTTGGCGACGCGATCGGGGAACTCGTAATACCGGTCGAGGCCGTGCTGATGCAAAATCGTGTATGCCGTCTGACAGCCTGCGCAACAAAACTGCTGAGCGCCAGCTACAATCAGCGCAGCTGGGACATCCGCCATGCAGTGCGTACAGGTTGCGCCAATCGGAATTTCGTCCTCGTGCACAGTGTCATCGGCGAACGCCGGCATGATATCAGTGTGCATGATGCACTCCGCCAAGCGCGAAGGTCATGTGTCCAAACACGGCGAAAATTCCGAGCATCGTCACCATCACGGCGCTGAGCACCGGAAGCCTCCGCTGCAATGGTCCAAACGCGCGTTGCGCGCCAATACCGACTGCGACCAGTGCCGGCACATTTCCGAGCCAGAAGACGAACATCAGCAACATGCCGCTCCAGATATTTCCGGTGCCGGCAGCCGCCGCTACAAACACATACAGCCATCCACACGGCAGCAACGTTGTAACAAACCCGGTAATCGCTGCGCGCACATTTATCGGCTGCGCTTTTACATAAAGCAACGCGGTCCCGAGTACCCGTTGCGCAGCGCCCTGAACGCTCGGCAGCGGGAGAGTGACGTGAAGGCCCTGCAGTTCAGCGACGCGGATGATGCCCCATAAAATCATCATGGTGCCTGCGACGATTGCGGCTCCGTTCGCAATGCCCGCCAGCGCCGCGGCGTGCGTTACACCCATACCAATTGCGC
>JBDTTO010000066.1:0-9543 GCA_039930585.1 Gemmatimonadaceae bacterium | reverse complement strand
TTCAGATTGCTTTCAATGGCGTCGCGAAACTTTTTGCCGTGTTCGGCCAAATCGGTGCGCGCTTCCTGCGATTCGGCAGGAGTTGTGGCACCAAGTGCATTCAAGACATCGGCGCGAATCGCGTCGTGCATCATGTCGGCTTCAAGGTGCGTACGCAACACGCCTTCAACAATCGACACCTGTTCGTTTGCGCGGCTGACCCGGGACAAATCCGTCCAGCTCACGATCGCGATTCCACAAGTAGTGCTCATGCCAAGCGCACTGATAGCAATCAGGCGACGGCCGATAGTCCATTTCATGGTAAGTTTTTTGAATAGTATAGCCGGGTTTGGCTTGTCGGATTACGCACTCGTAATTCACTGATGCCACAGATGATATTCTGCTCCGGCGTTGTTCAAAAAGTATCGGCAATGTAGGGCTTTCCTGTACATTTTCGCCGCATTTTCGCTGCTCTATTTTCAGGCAAATCCGCGAATGAAATCCGGTGATTCCCTGATAGCATTCCTGTCACACTTTGACATGAAATGCAACACTCGCGGTGATGCCATCCGGCTGCAGTGCCGACACTAATGCAAGTACAAAATCAATTCGTGTGCTGTATTGCAAATCTGCGTTCAGCCTGCTCTTTCCTTTCTTGCTTTCTTCATGCAACCCCAGGATTCCAATTCGGGCAATTTTGCTGCGTCCGGCAGTAAATCGACATCCGAGCGCGTTAAATCAAGTGCTGCGCTTTTACTGTCAGCCGCATCCTTGATTGTCATTGCGGTGCTTGTGTCAAAAGCGGTGATTGTGTCAACAAAGACGGACAAACAGAGCAAGAAACAAGGTACAACGACAACAACTGCTTCCATTCCGACAGCAACATTGCCGGAATCGACACGTCCGGAAGCGGCCAGCAACACACCAACGGCAATTTCTAACACGAAGATTACGGAAGCACCGTTTGTAGCTGCACGTAAGACAAAACATGTCGCAACCATTTACGGCGCAGCAACACCGCGCGAACTCTCCGCTCACGTTGGCGTTGTTTCAACTGGTCCAACTCTGCTGACTGCAGTTAACGCGCGTAACACGCAGCCCAGGTTACTCGCGCAAGCGACAGCAATCGGCATCATTCCAACGGCGCCAGGTCGTCAACCTGGATCTTCCTGGCAATCGCTGCGTTCAATGCCGGGTGTTGTATTTGAAGCGGAGGCCATCACCGACGCGTCCACCGGCACGGCGGTGATGACGAGCGCTCGGTCATTCCGCACGCACGAGAGTTTCGCGATTACGCTCGACATGGACTCGCTCGTAGGCTGGCCCGGATTGACGCTTTATGCGCAGCACAAAAACTTGGTTGGCGGCAATGGATCGGGCAACGCCGCACTTGTGCAGAATTTCTCAAACATCGACGCGGATAACTTCAGCGCCTGGGGCGAGGTATTCGCCGAGCAGCATGTGCTGGGGGATCGTTTGCGAATCAAGGCCGGGCGTCTCGATTTCAACAGCGATTTTGCCGGCACCGACAACGGTGGCGATTTTCTGAATGCCTCAATGGGATTTTCACCCAACATTACGGCCGCGCCCACCTTTCCGCTTCCGACGGCTGGTGCGATTGCGTTTTACGCGCCCACCCCGAAAATCGAAATTGGTGGCGGCGCCTTTAACGGACTCGATGGCGCACCCGCTCCCGAAGGCAGCACTTCACGTTTCCTGATTGCGCAGGCAAATGCCCGCTGGTCAGTTGGCGCAAACCTCGCGGGTCGCACTGGTATTGGATATTTCAAACATACAGGTGTTTTTGCGTCGACCGTTTCGGATTCCGAAAACGTGCCGGTCAATGTCGTTGGTGCAAGCGGTTGGTACGCCACACTCGACCAGACGTTATGGAGCGCCACGTCCTCGCCCGACGAAGAGTCGACGCGGTCAGTGGCTGCGTTTTTTCAGCTCGGTCATTCCAATCCACGTGTGGCAGGCGTTCGCGCTCATTCGGGCGGCGGTCTGACATTGACGGGTGTGTTGCCACACCTCCAATCGGGCGTACTTGGATTGGGTGCAACACGCGCGACAAGCAACGAAGGTCGTGAAGTTATCGGTGAACTCTTTTACAAGACGCCACTATTCTCCCGTTTGTCTGTGGTGATGGATGCGCAACACGTCAATCAGACCGATGGATCGCAAAGCCGCCGCGCCGGAAACCTGGTCACGTTGCGAACGATCGTGACGTTCTAGCCTTCTGGCGGGATGATAGACCGCAATCGATAAAAGAAACGGCGCGTCGGGAGAATTTCTTCCGACGCGCCGTATTTTTTTCGGAGCATTCATGAACGCAAAAAACGCGCAGTGTATTGCCAGGCAATACACCGCGCGTTTTCGCTTTACTTCGACATCGCTCGTTCCGAACCGCTACGCATTCTGCCGCAAGTTCCAACGCACACGCCAACACAGACACCAACACACACATCAACGCACACACCAACAACAAGCCGAACAGCAAACGCAACAACACACTGAACATCATTTTCCGTACTCACAATTACCGCAATACTACTTGAAACCACTCATTCCATTTCTTCCATCAACTCAATTGGCACTTGCATCACTTGCCAACTTGCATCCCGCGATCCAACAAACCACGATTGTGTTCGCCGTCAATAATTCGAACAACCAGAACATTCAGATCAATCCAACCAGTCATCAACCAGCGACACAGCCGTACTGAGTTTCCAGATCCAATGTTGAAGCGAGTGTATTCGATTCAAGCATTCACCAATCGACATGATTCATGTTCGGCGTGTTCACTGGTGTCTTGAGCACACGTGCATTACGGAACTCTTACCTCAGAATTACGCCAACATTACCCGGGGGCGTTTTCATAGGGAGAACCGCGTGACGGCGACATTGCTCCCGAAATTGCACAGACATTACGGCGCAATGATTTCCCGATTCCGGTGTGACGCCCGTTTCGAGGCTCGCCCGGCCGTTACGCCACGGGCCCTGAACTGTCCGGTAGCAGGGACTGGCATCCGACCAACGGGTCTGACCCCCTGATACGGACCAACGAGTCTGACCCCCTGATACCACCGGCCTTGGACTATCCGGGAACAGGGGCCGCCTCAGACCAACGGGTCTGATCCCCTGATACGGACCAACGAGTCTGACCCCCTGATGTCCGGCAAATTTTGCCCCGGCACCCAAACCGGCAATAAGTGCCCGCCCTGACACTTATTGCCCAAGTGAATTGAAGTCCGTACGCTAGAGCTCGCCAATGGTCGAAGATTGAGTCAGCCAAGTAAGTCTCTGTAATTCAACTACTTATGACAAAATGCCGACACTAAAGCCCGGTGACGCCCACTTTGGCATCACCCGTGCTTCTACAGCCTGCGTCGAATCCCCCTTCAACACTCGATCGCCCACATGCCCGACCCAACACCAACCCCAGCAGCCGAAGGAGATGCCGCAGCCCCGGCACCCAAAGGCAAGATGCCGCTCATCGCCGCCATAGTAGTTGGCCTCGCGGTGGGAGCTGGTTCCGGCGCGGCCGTGGTTGGACCGATCATCGTCAAGAAAATGGGCATCTCCGCTCCCGCCATCACGAAAGCCGCCGCTGACAGTGGCGCCGAAGGCGAGCACGGAAAAGAAGAGGGATCCACGGCCGAAGGCGCCGCCGGCGAACATGGCGGAAAAGGCGGTGAAGCCCCCGCACCACCAGTGCTGGTTCTCGAAAACCTTGTACTGAATCCGGCCAGCTCAGGCGGCACACGCTACCTGCTGTTGTCGATGGCCATCGAAGCCGCCGACGCGAAAACCGTCACCGAGCTCACCGCGCGCGACGCCGAGTTGAAAGACCTGATCCTCACGACACTGGGCAGCAAAACGGTCGAACAGCTCTCCGATGTATCCGGCCGCGAAGCAATCAAGACCGAACTCACGGCGGCAATCGTCGCACGCTTCGGCAAGAAGTCCGTGAAGCAGCTGTACTTCCCGCAGTTCGTCATTCAGTAACCGACTCATGGCTAACGACACGCTAAGCCAGGTCGATATCGACCGTCTGCTGGGTGGAGCCGCGAAACTCACGCCGCTCTCCACCGCTACGCTGGACGTTCAGGTATACGATTTCCGCCGCCCGCACCGCGTTTCGAAAGAACGGTTGCGGACGCTCGAGGCCATGTACGAACGCCTCGTGAAAAGCCTGGAAGCCTGGCTGATCTCACGCGTGCGCGGCCAGATGGAAATTCGTTTGCAAAGCGTTGAGCAATTCTCATTTGGTGAATTCACGCTCTCGCTGCCCACCCCTTGCTCCTCGTTCATTTTCGATATCGCCGGCACGGGCCAAAAGGGCGTCATCGATGTTGGACAGGAGTTCGCTTACTACATCATCGATCGCGTGTTTGGCGGCGACGGCATGGCACAAGCGCCGATTCGCGCACTCACGCCCATCGAGCGCATGGCCGTTCGAACAGTGGCCGACAAAGTGTCATCGCTGTTGCAGGAAGTGTGGCAGGATCACGCGCCACTCGAAATCGACATCACGGGATTTGAATCGTCGCCGGAAATTCTGCAGGTCATCAATCGCGAAGATCCGGTGTTGGTCGCAAACGTTGAAATCACCGCCGGCAATGCGAGCAGTTTGTTGTTGATCTGCCTGCCGTTCTCCGTGCTCGACAAGTTCTTCAATTCGTCGGGAACCGAACGCGTTGCGCCGATGGCCGCAAACGAAGCCGAACGCGAAGCATCACGCCAGCGCGGCGAAACATTGCTGCGCGCAACACGCGTTCCGATCCACGTGCGTTTGCCTGAATTCCAGATCGCATTGCGTGATCTGTCGCAACTGCAGGTTGGTACAGTTGTCCCAACGCAGATCCCGAAGGACGCGCGCGTGATTTTGCGCGCGGGTACGCAGGAACGCTTCATTGGCCATCCAGGCCGAGTGGGCGGCCACGTTGCCGTTCGCATTCTCGATGCGGTGCAGCAGGCACCCACAGCCTCCGACACACGGAAATCCTAGTATGAATCCCGCCGAAATCGACGCGCTCGTCGCGAGTGTGCAAGCGGCCAAAGCCGCCGGTCAGCCTGCGATCGAACCAATGGCCGAACCAGCCGTCGCCGCGCGTGCACCACAGTTCACGGATTTCGAGAACACGATGTTGGGCACAACTGAAGTGCCAATCTCGATGCTGCTCGATCTCACACTGCCGGTTTCCATTGAACTCGGCCGCACCAGCATGACGGTGCAGGAAATTCTGCGACTCGGTCGCGGTTCCGTCATTCAACTCGACCGTCTCGCGGGCGAACCGATCGACATTTATGTCGGTGATCGCCGCTTTGCCGAAGGTGAAGTGGTGGTACTCGGCGAACATTTTGGCGTCCGCATCACGCGCATTCTTGCCACCGCACCTGTTGCATCGCTGGCCGCATAAATGCTGTCGCTGAACAACTTCGGTATTCGTCCGCCCACTGCGCTGCTCACCACGTGATCGACTGATGCTACAGAATTCGATTGGCATTCTTGCAGCGCTCGCGTTTGTGCTGGGACTTGTGTGGGTCGCCGTCTGGGTGGCAAAGCGCTATGGCGCGATTCCGACTCGCGCGCGCGCACGCCTCGCGATTGAAGTTGTGCAGCGTGTTTCCATCGGTCCGAAAACCGGACTTGCCGTTGTTCGTATTGGCGAAAAAGTCATGGCCGTTTCGATGGGACCCGACGGCATTCGCCCGCTGTTTGAACTTGATGAATCCGATCGCCAGCGCGTGATCGCCTCGAGTCAGATGCCAATTCCATTTGCATCAAGTGTTGCCGCCGAACAGTTCGCGATCAAGCCGGCCAGCACAGAGCGTGTAGTGACAAACGTGTTGCCTGGTGCGCTTGCGGGCATGTTGCCGGCGGGTGTGGTGCAGATGTTTCAGCGCCAAACAGTTGCTGCGTCCACCGCGATCCTGCCATCATCTTTTGCAGCATCGATGAAGAGCGCTTTGAACGTTCAGAACGCGATTACGGACGCTCTTCCCCAGTCAGTCTCGGCAGCTGATCGTGATTTCCGCAACGTTCTGAACATGACCTTGTCGGGTGCAACGCGTATCGCCGTATTCGGCGGAATTGTGTTGCTGTCGGCACTGAGTTCGTCGAAATCCCTGAGTGCGCAAACGGCACCGCCAGTTGCACCGCCAGTTGCACCGCCAGTTGCACCGCCAGCGGTCACGACTGCCGCTCCTGCGCTTCCAGCACCGCAACCCGCGGTTACAACGCCTGCTGCGAATTCGAACGACGCGGCTGCGTTATCGGTTACACCGCCCACAGCGCCCGTTGTAAAACAGCCCGCGTTTGTTGTGCCACGCGGTGCGTCGCAACCGCGCTCGGCCGCCGTTCGTCCGGCGCAAGCACGCGCGGTTGCACCGACGGCAACGGCACAGGCTTCCGGAGATCCGGCGCTCCGTACCGTGCAACAAAGTGCGGCCGATAAACGATCCGCGGATTCAATCAGAGCGTCCGCTGGCAGGAAAGCTCCGACGAGCATGTTGGACGGCAGCGCATCACGCACGCCTGGTCGTCCGAATAACGCTGCGCAAGCTGCACAAGCAGCACCGGTTGCCGGCGGTGATGACGCATTGGCAAAGCTGTTGCCGCAGATGGATCTCAAGATGGGCGACGGCAAGGATGGTGGCCTTCGCTTGAGTGGTACGGTTGGCATCGTCGTCATGATGGGTTTGTTGGCGCTCGTGCCAACACTCGTGCTCATGATGACGGGCTTTACGCGCATTTTGATTGTGTTGCACTTCCTGAAGCAGGCGATGGGTACGCAATCCGCACCACCGGCGCAGTTACTGGGCGCGATGGCGTTGCTGCTCACGGGCTTTGTGATGGCACCAACTTTCACCGAAGTGAATCGCACTGCGCTCGAGCCGTGGATGGCTGGCAAAATGACGCAGGTCGAGATGTTGAAGGAAGGCGTGAAGCCGATGCGCGTGTTCATGACGAAACAAACGCGTGAGGCCGATCTCAAAACGTTTATCGAATTGAGTCGTTTGCCGCGCCCGGGCACGATTGATGACGTGCCGTTGCATGTGTTGACGTCGGCGTTTGTGGCCAGCGAACTGCGTCGCGCATTTCAGATTGGTTTCATGATCTATTTGCCATTCATCATCATTGATGCGGTCGTCGCGTCGGTGCTTATGAGCATGGGTATGTTCATGTTGCCGCCGGCCATGATTTCGATGCCGTTCAAGCTGTTGTTGTTCGTTCTTGTCGACGGGTGGGGACTGATTATTCAGGAGCTGGTCAAGAGCTTCAAATATTAGGCTGCGACCGAGTGCGCGCGTTCGTTTTCCGTTAACCGATAAACTGCCGTCGGACACTACGGACTGGGCGGACTGGGCGGACAGAAACAGCCGAAAATCTGACAAACGATTAGTTGAATAAAAAAAGAACGGTGCGAGTTGTAACTCGCGCCGTTCTTTGTCTTTCACCAGCTGTCCGTTAAGTCCGTCCAGTCCGTTGTGTCCGACGGCACTTAATCGGTTATCGGTTTCTGAGTATCCCAAACTTCCGCAACCGAGCGCAAGTTGTCCGGCGTCAAGCGGCCCCGCGATCAACCGCGTGAACGCGCCGCTCTGCCTCCGACCAATCGATGGCCGGCGCAACATCAACGTCCGCCAGGTCCAAACTCTCCAACGCACGCTGCACCACTGGCGCACCAAGTTCCGCCGGCAGCGCACGACCAAACGCCAATTCCGCGCGACGACAAATGCGCTCCTCGCGCGAGCGATCACGATCGTCCGGGCTCACACCCATCGCGTGCACGCGTGCGTGTACGCCTTCGTGCAGAATTGACGACGCCACCGGTCCCGCCTGAATGTCGCGGCGCGCCAGGAACGTCAGTTCCGTGATACACGTGCGCTGGTCGGGAATGAACGCTCCACGGCACGCAAAGCGCTCCACCCGGATTTCCTTGAGGTCGCGCTGTAAATGCTTCAGGCGCCACGGCTGGTATTCCTCAATCAGTCCAAGCGCCTCGTCCAGTCGCTCCACTACGGTTGAGGTCGCTATATCCGGTCGGGTATTTACGACGACCACATTCATCCCCCGAATGCGAAAACGCTCGGGAGTTGGAGTTTCGTCGGCCGGCAACGCTTCCCCGACCAACCCCTTGGCTAAACCGGAAAGCAAAGTACGAATAGTCACGCGTAGGTCCTCAGTCATGAATGCTGTGTCTATTGCCAACTTCAGCTGCTACACCAAAGTCACCCTCAAGCAATGCATCAACCATGCCGACACTGCGGGCGGCAATTCCGGCCCCGCCCAGTCGGTCGTTCTACCGGCAATTTGTGCCGAAATGCCAGAATTATACCGATAGGCAGATTTTGCCACAAAATTGTAAGTGGCTGTTTTAGAACGACTTACAAGCGCTAAACCGACTCGAAATGATTTGGTACGGCCCATGCTTTGACACTGGACCGAGAACTGCCCGGCCTTCCCCGTGCCGACAGTCAACCCAAAACTCGAGTCCTGGATGTCCCACCAGCTGGTCATCGATTTGTGCCGAAATGCGATCATCACCGCCCTGACCATCGCAGCGCCACTGCTGCTGATCGCGTTGGTCGTCGGTCTGGCGGTCAGCATCTTCCAGTCGGTTACCCAGATCCAGGAACAGACCCTGACCTTTGTACCCAAGCTGGTACTGGTCGGTGGCGCCTTCATCGTCGGTCTGCCTTGGCTGCTGCAGGTTCTGGCCAAGTATACCATCGGGCTGTTCCACAGCATTTCGACTGCGGTCAATTGAGCCTCACCGCGAGCGATCTGACTGCCGCTGGCTTCCCGGACTTTTTCGCGCCGGGCGTGAGCGCCGGTTTTGTGCTTAGCGCTCTCCGCATTGGCGGATTGCTGATGGTTGCGCCGGTGTGGTCGGCCAAGCCCGTGCCCATGCGTCTCCGCACCGCGCTCATCGTGATCTTCGCGCTGCTGCTCAATCCCGCAGCGACGTCCGGCGTCAATCTCGAAGTACTGCGCATCACGCCCGCGACGTTTCTCGGCGAAAGCGCGATTGGTGTCGTCATCGGATTGTCCGCCGCGATTTTCATCGCCGGTGCTGAAGCCGCTGGTGAACAAATGACGACCGCAATCGGATTGTCGGGCGCGGCGATTTTTGATCCCACCAACAACACGCAGGGCTCATTGCTCGCGCAGTTCATGCAGATGATTGCGTTGGTGGTTGTGCTGATTGCCGGCGGACATCTCGTGATGCTGCGTGCACTCGCCGAAAGCTTTCGCGTGATGCCGTTGGGCGCTGATCTCAACCTCGGCGAAGGTTTTCATGCGTTGGTACCGATGGCGCGCTCGATCTTTTCATCGGGCATTCAGTTTGCGGCGCCGGTGGTTGCGGCCATTCTCGTGATGAACATCGCGCTGGCCATTCTGGGTCGCGCGGCGCCAAAGCTGCAAATCATGAGCATTGCGTTTCCGTTGCAGATCGGCGTCGGCTTACTGACACTCGCCGGTTCGCTTGCTCTGATCGTGCGCACCATGAGCGAACAGTGGGCACCGTCATTCGCTGAAACTATTGAAGCATT
>JBDTTO010000065.1:0-9546 GCA_039930585.1 Gemmatimonadaceae bacterium | reverse complement strand
TCGATGCGAATGAATGCGACGCACTTGCAACTATTCTTTGTGGAGACCGTTCGACAGGTGTTGTAAACGTCCCTCAATTTACGAGAGCATTTTTGTGATTTTTGCACTCGGCGCCATTTACCGAATTTCCGATTGCGGCGGCATAGTGCTGTGTGCCCGCCCGTCCAGTGCCGGCTCCGGACACCATCCCACAAGCCGAATGCTATCGCGTTTCCAGTGAACGACTTACGCGAGTTGCGCGTATTTCCTAGAGAAGAAGAGTCTCACCTCCTAGATTTCGGCTATGGAACACATCCCGATTACTGCCAACGCCGCTTCGGTCGAATCCGCGAAAAGCGACTCGTCGAGAAGCGACTCGTCGCAAAGCGATTCCGTGCTGGAAGCCGCTTTTGATGCCCGCATCGCCGCCGGCGAAAGCATCGAGCCAAAAGACTGGATGCCGGAACGGTATCGCAAGCAACTCACGCGGATGATGTCGCAACATGCGCACTCCGAACTCGTGGGCATGCTTCCCGAAGGCAACTGGATTACGCGCGCACCAAGTTTGCGCCGCAAGATGTCGCTGATCGCCAAGGTGCAGGATGAAGCCGGACACGGGCTGTACATCTACTGCGGCACGGAAACCCTGGGCGTTGACCGGCACGATCTCCTGCAGCAGTTGCACAACGGCACGGCGAAATACTCCAGCATCTTCAATTACCCGACGCTCACGTGGGCGGACATGGGTGTGATTGGATGGTTGGTTGACGGCGCGGCCATCGTGAATCAAACAGTGCTCGCGAAAGCGTCGTACGGCCCATACGCGCGCGCCATGGTGCGTATCTGCAAGGAAGAAAACTTCCACAAGCGTCAGGGCTACGAAATCTGCACGGTCCTTTCCACCGGAACCGAAGCACAAAAAGCGATGTTGCAGGATGCCGTCAATCGTTTCTGGTGGCCATCGCTGATGATGTTTGGTCCAAGCGATGCGGCCTCGCCAAACTCTGCCGAACTGCTCAAGTGGCGCGTCAAGCGGAAGACCAATGAGGAATTGCGCCAGCGCTTCATCAACCTCACCGTGCCGCAAGCGATCGCACTTGGTATCACGCTGCCCGATCCGGATCTCAAGTACAACGAAGAAACCAAAAACTGGGACTTCGGCGAAATCGAGTGGAAGGAATTTTTTGACGTGATTGCCGGCAACGGTCCGTGCAATCGTGAACGGGTGGCCGCACGCAAGGACGCATACGACGAAGGCGCGTGGGTGCGCGAAGCCGCAACTGCTCACGCTCAGAAACAGAACTCGAATCAGACGGTGGCTGCGTAATGGCCGAAGCAACCAAAACCACGAGCGATTCGTGGCCGCTGTGGGAAGTGTTCACGCAAGGTTTGCAGGGTGCACCGTTCGAACATGCAGGCAGTTTACATGCATCCGATTCGGAACACGCGCTGCAGAACGCACGCGACGTGTACACGCGTCGTGGCGAGGCGGTGAGCTTGTGGGTGGTGCCATCAACAGCAATCGTGGCGTCCGCGCCAAGCGATGCGGGTCCGTTTTTTGATCCGGGCAACGACAAGGCGTATCGTCATCCGCAGTTCTACAAATCGCCCCGCGGAGTGCGAATCTTTTGAGCGAGGACGAAGAGACCTCCACAGGTTACGCTTCCACCACCGCATCCAACGCGAATGCGAAAGTCGCAGGCGAACGCGCGCGACCAGTTGGCGATCCGCTGTTCGAATACGTCGTGCGTTTGGGCGATGATCGACTCGTGCTGGGCCATCGTCTGTCCGAGTGGTGCGGACACGGTCCCATTCTCGAAGAAGATATCGCGCTCGCGAACATCGCCCTCGATCTGGTAGGCCATGCGTCAGCGTTGCTGAAACTTGCCGGCGAGATCGAAGGGAAGGGACGCGACGAAGATGCACTCGCGTACTGGCGCGAAGCCGTTGATTATCGCAACGCGCTGCTCGTCGAATTGCCAAAAGGCGATTTTGCGTACACGATCGTGCGCCAGTTTCTTTTTGATGTGCACAGTGTGTTGCTGCTTGATGCACTAAGCAGCTGTCAGCACGAAGGACTTGCCGCCATCGCCGCGAAGTGCCTCAAGGAAGACAAATACCATCTGCGCCACAGCAGCGAATGGGTTGTTCGACTTGGTGATGGTACCGAAGAAAGCCACAAACGCACGCAAGATGCGGTGAACGATTTGTGGCGCTACACAGGCGAATTGCTCAGTCACGATGCGGTGAACGCCGCTGTGGCTACGCAAGGCATCGCGGTTGACCACGACGCCATCAACGCACGTTGGAACACGATGGTGAACGACGTCTTCACTCGCGCTGCGTTGACCATTCCGACAAACGGCGCGCACAACGACGGCGGACGTCGCGGTCGTCACACGGAACATCTCGGTCACATGCTGGCAGAGATGCAAATCGTTGCACGGTCGCACCCGGGCGCTTCGTGGTAGTTCGCGCCATGATGTCGCGCGATGAAGTGTTTGCGGTACTGGCGACAGTGCCCGATCCCGAGGTACCCGCGATCAGCGTCGTGGACCTCGGCATCATCCGCGACGTTGTGGTTACCGAAAACGAAATTCTCGTGACCGTGACGCCTACGTATTCGGGATGTCCGGCGATGCGCGAAATCGAAGACGACATTCGGTCGGCATTGATTGCGGCCGGCGCACCGTCCGTCGCAATAAAAACGGTGTATGCGCCTGCATGGACGACCGATTGGATGACGGACACGGCGCGTGAGAAACTCCGCGCCTATGGAATTGCGCCACCAGGACCAGCAGAGCACGGCGGCTTGATCACGCTCACGCGTCGCGCGCTGCCAGTTGCCTGTCCGTTTTGTGGTTCAACCAACACGCGCTTGCAGAGCGAGTTTGGATCGACGGCCTGCAAAGCCATTCACGTGTGCCAGAGTTGCCGTCAGCCGTTTGATGAGTTCAAGGCTATATAGCTGCACTGACACACGCGGCGGTTCGTACAAGGTGTAGCGCTGATCGCGTTACACCTTTTGTGTTTTCCAGCTGCCGCGTCGAAATACGACGAGCGACAACACCGACAGCAGTGAGTACGCAGCAAATACGGATATGAAAATTGATTGCCACGCCCAGTGCGTGTGTTCGCCCAGCACCCACGCGAGCGGAATCTCAAACAACCAGAACACGATGATGTTGATCCACGTTGGTGTTTTCACATCGCCGGCGCCGTTGAATGCCTGCTCAAGTGACATGCCAAGCGCGTACAGCGGGAAACCGGCGCACATGATGCGAAGGCCGCGAACAGCCACGTGCGCAACTTCGGCATCGTTGGTAAACGCGCTGATTATCCAGGGCGCAAAGATGAACGAGAGGAGCCCCATCAAACCCAGAAACCACATGTTGTAACGCGTCGCGGCCCACACCGCCTGCTCGGCACGATCGGGATCGTTTGCACCCAGCGATTGTCCAACCATCGTCGCGGCAGCGTTGCCGAGTCCAGCGGCCGGCATGAGGAAGAAAATGAGCAAGCGAATGGCGATCGTGTATCCCGCCATTGCGACGCTGCCAAACGTTGCCATGAGTGCAATCAACAGGATCCAACTGAGCGAACCCACCAACACCTGAAACGTGCTGGTGACACTCATGCGCAACATGCTGATCATGGTCTGAAACTCAATCGCCAGATGTTTTCGCTTGAGTGCCAGGTGACCCGATCCTTTCATCAATCGCGAGAGCGCGAAAATCACGCCAATGCCGCGACCAATTGTTGTTGCCACTGCTGCGCCGGTTACGCCCATTTCCGGAAATGGTCCCACTCCGAAAATCAGCATTGGGCCAAGCACAATGTTGATGCCGTTGGCGAGCCACAACACGCGCATTGCCACAGCCGCGTCACCCGCACCACGAAACACTGCGTTGATCACGAACAACATGAATGCAGTGACGCTACCGCCCAACATCACGCGTGCGAAGGACGTGCCTGATGCGAGAACATCGGGACCTGCGTGCATGGCGCGAAGAAGTTGCGGTGCAAACACCGCACCAATTGCCGCAATCGTGCCCGAGATCACCAGGCCAAGGGCAATAGCCTGAAATGCAGCGCGCGCGGCACCGTCAGAGTCTTTCTCGCCAATGCGACGCGCCACAACTGCGGTGGCAGAAATCGCGAGGCCCATGGCCAGGGTGTAAATGACAATCATGAGGGACTCGGTAAGTCCCACTGTTGCCACCGCGGCCGCGCCCACTCGTGAAACGAAGAACACGTCCGAGACGGCAAACAGACTTTCCATCACCATCTCGAGCACCATCGGCACGGCGAGCAGAAAGATGGAACGCCGAATGGAGCCCTGTGTGTAATCGTGTTCTTTACCAGCAATTGCGTCACGCAAATCCTGCCACACACTGCCAAACGAATGTTCAGTTGGCGTTGCTGCCACTGTTGAAGAATCGGTACTGGTCAAGCGAACCTCAGCTGGATCAAATAGAAAACGCCCTCACTGCAGTGGGAGCAGGGAGGGCGTATATCCGCGAGGAGCGGCGAAAATTCGCGCGCTGCTACCCTTGGTGCCCAGCTCCCAAATCACTCGCGCAACCGGTTTCCGCAATTGCGGAGACGGTGACCCGGCCGGCCGGTTGGAAGCGAGAGATAGTGGCGCGGGTGCTGCTGTTCATCGGGCACCAGGGAGAAGGGATCGACCTTTGGAGTGTCTAGCCTAACCGGACCTGTTCGTGCGGTCAAGTGTTCTCTGAAATCGTGCGATGTATTAGCGAGGCGTGACTTGACCGCAAATGAAACCGTCCGCAGTCTTGAAGCAGGGGTCGTGATATGAATTGCGATCAGAGTGTGAACAGGAACCATCCCGTAGTTTCACTGGGCTCACCACGCCGAACATGTGCATGAAGGATTCGATTGGAATGCAGTACCGCGCGATCAACAGGTTTCGTTCGCGTGTCGTCGGTTCATTTGGACTTGTGATCGCAGCGACGGCGGGCGGCGCGTTGACTGCGTGCGGCGGTGATTCAACTCCTGCGCCAATAGTTGTTGGCACGCTGACTATTTCGCCGGCTGTACCGACTGTTGCCATCGGAAGAACCGTAAAGCTCTCGGCAGAGGTCAAGTCCACAGGCGGACAGGTGCTAACGGATCGTCAGGTGAAGTGGACATCCGGAAGCCCATCGATTGCGGGAGTTACGGATTCTGGCGTGGTGACTGGCGTTTCTCTTGGTTCGGCGTTGATCACGGCGACCAGCGAAGGCAAAACAGCGACGGTTTCAATCAAGATTACGCCGGATCCATGCGACATTGATGCGGCGGTGCCAATCGCTGCCAATGCAGTGGTGAATGGCTCACTCGCCAACACCGACTGCGATTTTGAAGACGGCACATTCATTGACGCGTACAACTTTGTCCTTCCCGCGGCGACAAACGTTGACGTATTGCTGAAGAGCACTGCCTTCAATGCCTTGTTGTATGTTTTCCGGCTCGAAGTCACAGATTCGGTGACTTTGTTGGGCTATGACAACGACAGCGGCGGCGGCACGGACGCCCGTCTTTCCGGATTGTTGACCGCAGGCAACTACTACATTCTCGCGAATAGCTTTAACCTCAACGGATTGGGCGCTTACAGTTTGTTGCTTACTGCGCCTTTCACGGGATTGAACGCGGGATCATCACTGTTCAGCACTCCGTCAAACACGGCAGTCAGTGTGCGACGGTTGAATGCCACCGAAGCGCGAACATTTCGTCGCCTGATGCGACGACATTAACTACCGCGTTGCCTATTGGCACAAAAGAAACGGGGCGCCTTGCCAGGCGCCCCGTTTCTTTTGCTGACGCAACCGCGACCTAGTTCTTGCCCGTTGCGATGACCAATGCTTCCAGCTCTTTCCGAATGCGCGGGTCTGACGAACGACCCAACGCGCTGATCGCGCGTCGGCGTGCGGTGATGCTGTCGTCCGCCTTGGCGATCAGCAGCAACTTGTCCTGTGACTCGCGATCGTCGTTGTTGGCCAATGCACTGATGATTGCTTCCTTCATCTGGTAATCAATTGTGCCGTTGTACATCGTGACGATTTCCGAAACTTTCGCACCAGCTTTGACAGCGCTTTGCAGCGCGCGACGCTGATTGTTGGCGGAGATGCCCGGATCCTTTGCCAGATTAAGCAACCATTTCGCGTTTTCGGCGCCACCAAATTCCGTGATCGCGTTGATGGCTGCATCCTGCGCCCGCTGACCGGAGATTTTCGGCCACGAATCACGAATCAACGCGATGTCGGTGCCCGTGGCGTACTGCTGGCCGAGGCTGCGAACGGCGGTGGCCATGGCTTCGTCGGGAAGCTCGCCCTTTCGCACAACACCACGCAGATACTCACGCGAACGTGGATCACCCGACTGCGCAAGCGCGCTGAGTGCTTCACGCGCAACCCATCCGCCCTGGCGATCATTTGCGAGACGAATGACTTCCGGAATGCCCGCGCCTCCATCAAGTCGTGACAACGTGCGCAACGCCTGCTGACGCACTGACTGGTTGTCCGACTCGTCGTTCACAATGCCGAGCAACGGCTGGGCAAGGTTGTTTGGCGTGCGACCATCGCGCGTCAGATAGCTGATGGCGCTGCGGCGCGTTTCGCGCGCCCGTGACTGATCGCGGGCGATTGTCAGCAGTGCTGGTTGTACGTCAACACCTTCGGCGATCATTGCCGGCATGATCGCATTGCCCGACACGCTGCCTTCCGCTTTTGCTGCGAGTCCCAGCAAATAGTCGCTCGCTTCTTTTGCACTCACCGCGCCCAGGTCAGTCACACCTTCCGGCTTTTCAACCGGGCCAACAAACGTGTTGATGCGAATGACCGTGCGTGCTGCGAGTTCGAGCACAACGCGCGCCGGACCCTTCACACAATCCGGCATGTTCGCGCTGTTCATGTTGCCGTAGAACTCGTTGGAGTTTGTGCCCCAGTTGAGCCGCATGTAGCTCCGGCCATCGCCGCATGTGCCGTCACGCGCGGGATAGTTGAACTGCACACGACCATCAGGTGCGCTTGCAACGCGTTGGGCGAGATTCTGCGCTCCGGCAACGCCAGGAATGAGCGCGAGAACTGCAGCCGCTGCGACACGGGCGTTCAATTGGCCCGTCCGGCCCAATCAAGCAGTGCCTGCTTGGCGCGTGGATCAGTGCTGCGTGACAGCGAACTGATGATCTGACTCTTGATGTTGTAATCTGTTCCGGTCTTCAGAATGTCGAGCAACTTGTCGAGCGCTTCGGGCTCTTTGCGCTGCGACAGGGCGTTGATGACCTGGGAACGAATTGAACGGGATTCGGCGGCATCGTACAGCTTGCCGAGATCACTTACGCTGATGGTGGTTGTGGAGCGCGCCAAACGGCTGATTGCGTTCGAGCGGGTTTCGCTGGACTCCCCCGCGTTGCGTGCTACCGAAAGCAGGAACTGATCATTCTCAGGGCCACCCATGCGGGAAATTGCCGAGAGTACCGAGGTCTTGAGACGTTCGCTCTGCATCTTCGGGAAAAGGCCGCGCAGGTATGCCGCATCTTCCGGCGAGCTGCGATCCTTGCTGAACGAGCTCAGTGCTTCGGCACGAAGTTCTTCGCTGACGTCGTTGCGTTCAATGATTGTGCGAACGGTTGAACGAGCGCGCACGTTTTCGGTGTTCGACAGGGAACGCACCGCGGCACGCTGCACTTCACGTTCGGTGCTGTTGCGCATCAGGTCTTCAAGCGTTGCCAGCGCGTTGTCGCCGGGCAAGCGTGACAGATAATTCACAGCGTCAACGCGCAGCTCAAGCGTTTCGTCGTTGTTCTTTGCAACCTGGATTGCGGCACTCGTTGCGGCCGTATCAGCGCGACGAAGCAGGATGCTCAGTGCGCGACGACGCAGATCAAGTGAGCATGCGTCTTTCTTGTTGAGCACATTGCGCAGCATTGGCGTAGCCGCGTTCTGATCGGATTGCGCCAGTGCGCTCAAGGCTTCAGCGCGCACCTGCATGTCTTCGCGATCGCAGCCACCCTTTTGTGCTTCGGCCGCCACAATGCGGGCTTGTTCAGCGTCACCACGTGCGGCCAGTGCACCACGAACCCGCGTGGTCAGTACGCTGATTTCCGAATTCACGCTGGACGAACTCGAACTGCTGATGTTCTTCTCAGTGAGAATCTTGAGTGCGGACTTGAGCTCTTCGTTCGTGCCGATGCGATATCGCATGAATGCTTCGTAGTATGCCGCCGCCGAAACCTTCTGGGACTTCGGATACTTGCTCTGCATCTGCATGAACAGTTCGGCGCTGCGACGGTATTCGCCGCGATTCATCGCATCGCGGGCAGCGCTGTACAGCGAGTCGGCCGGATCTGGATCCTGGCTCCACTGCCAGCGTGTCTGCGCGATGGGCGCATACGAAAGGCTGGAGTTGTAACCCGTGTTGATGCTGTAGGCGAAATCGTTTGAGATCGTCGACGCGAGGTTTGTGCCGAAGTCACTCGCAATGCGCGCGAGCGGTGCGAGATTCGTGCTGAAATTCAGACTCATGTCACGACCCGCGAATTCGAGATCGCGACCAACACGCTCCATCGCGCGCTGTGCCGCTTCCTGCGCACGTTCTCCGGCGCGGACAGCGTTTTCATCCATACGCGAATTTGCGCGAGTCGCGGCTTCGAGTGCGCGCTGGGATGCATCAAAGCCACGCTGGCCCGCATCGAACGAACGATCGAGTGCTTCGCGAGCCATGCGTTCGGCATCGACGCGCAGTCGTTCACCATCGATGTACATGCGGCCACCGAAATCAAAGTCGGGACCAACGATGACGGCGCGCGGTGCACGAGCGGGAACTGGCGTTGGCGCCGGGGCCGGCGCGACCGGTGGTGTGGCTGGCACAGGGGGGCGCGCTGGCACCGGCGGCTGTTGCGCGCTTGCGGACGCACCACAGAGCACCAGTGCAACCAGGGACGGGATAAACTTCATAGCAGAGCTCCTCACTCGGCGGAATAGTTGTTGGCCACCGCATTACGCAGACGCGGCATCACATCGCGTTGTTCCATGGCCTGATGAATCAGTTCGACATCTGTGGCAGTGCCTTTGTTCGACAGCTGAACGACTTGCGCGAGTACCAATTCGAGATCTTCCAGCAAACCGCGAACGTTCGTGTTTTTCGAATTGGGAGAATCGAGCAAAAAGCGTGTGGTGTTGAGCAGGTCGGCAGCGCCACTGACCAACTGTTTGTCGCTGCTTGCCCCGCGAGCATCGGATTGCAGTGAAGCCAGAAGCGCCACTGTTTCGCCGAGGTATTTATTGGCTTCGGGTGTGTTGAGTGCCGGCAAAACAGAAGGAGCCGCGCTGGACCGTTCGACGCTGGCCACTGATGGGGTTGATGCTGCTGATGTCGCCATTGGTGCGAGAGAAATGCGACCCAGGCCTACACCAACAACCAACGCGGCAGCGACACGCATCCAGCCACTGTTCCACCACGGCGCACGCAATGGTGTGACCGAGGTAATCGGCATGGATTTGTTGAAATGCTGCTTCTCGATTTCCGCCCACATGCCCTCGACATCGGGAGCCGGTGGTTCGT
>JBDTTO010000064.1:0-9629 GCA_039930585.1 Gemmatimonadaceae bacterium | reverse complement strand
CGTCAAGTTGCTGGCGCACCCACTCCACGAAATACGGTGCGACTTCGCCGGATTCACTGCGACGCGCGAGTTGCAACGGAAATGCTTTCGCGAGCGATGCATCGTTGTCCGTGATCACGTTCTCGCGACGCATCAACTCAATGACAGTGTTGCGACGTTGAATGGCGCGATCGGCAAAACGACGCGGGTTGTAACGACTGGGGCCTTTGAGCAGTCCGGACAACATCGCCGCTTCGGCGACGTTTAAATCCTTGACCGATTTTCCGAAATACCGTTGCGACGCGGTTTCAATACCGAACGCGCCGTTGCCGAATGACATCTGATTCAGATACAGTTCGAGAATCTGATCCTTGCCGTAATGTTTTTCGATTTCACGAGCGACGTAAATCTCTTTCAGTTTGCGGAGCGGCGATTTCTGGCGCGTGATACGCTCCGGAAAAACGTTGCGCGCCAACTGCATCGTGATGGTCGAGAATCCTTCGACAAAGCTGCGCGCGCGCAAATTGCGCACCACCGCTCCGGGAATGCGAAACCAGTCAACGCCCGAATGCGAGTAGAAACGTTTGTCTTCATTCATGACAAACGCTTCGCGGACCATCTTGGGAACGTCCTTGACCTTGATCAGCGTGCGACGTTCAGCTCCCAACTCTCCGATGAACCGACCGTCGGCGGCGTACATCTTGGAGGTTTGGAGTGGCACGTACGTTTCGAGCGAGCTGACCACGGGACACTGCCCCGCGCCTTTGCACACGAAAAAGTAGGCGCCCAGAAGACCGCCGACACCGATAGCGCCGAGCGCACAACACCCGACAAGCGTCCAGGCAACCCAGGGACGGCGGAGAAAATTTAGAATGGCTGTCATCTGGGAGTGAACGTACTGGCGTATACCGGGGCGCGCCAAGAGCCGTGGGAGCCTATCTTAGGTGGATGTCTGAACTTCCAGCTCCGCTCTCCGAGCTCGCGTGGCGCGAGCTCCTCTTCCAGCATACCGATGGATTGGGTGACGCGTTCCGTTCCGGGACCGTCAGCGCGTATTGTGGGTTCGATCCCACCGCCGACAGCCTGCACATTGGCAGCCTCGTGCCCATCATGGGCCTCGTGCACTTGCAGCTCGCGGGCCATCGCCCGATCGCGCTGGTGGGTGGCGGCACGGGGATGATTGGTGATCCCAGCGGCCGAAGCTCCGAACGCTCGCTGCTCGATCTGGCCACGATAGAAGCCAACGCCGCCGGCATTCATTCGCAGCTCGCACGCTTTCTCGATTTCGACAAGGCGGGTGGCGCGAAGCTGATGAACAACGTGGATTGGCTGGGCAAACTGCCGTTGATGGATTTCCTGCGCGATACGGGAAAACACTTCACGGTGAACTACATGTTGTCGAAAGACTCCGTAAACGCGCGCATGGAAGACGGAATTTCGTTCACCGAATTTTCGTACATGCTGCTGCAGGCACACGACTTTCTCGAGCTGTACAAACGTGAAGGCGTGACGCTGCAGATTGGCGGCAGCGATCAGTGGGGCAACATCACGGCGGGGCTGAAACTGATTGGCAGCAGTGCCGGTGCGACCGCGCACGCGATGACGATGCCACTGGTTACGAACGCAAACGGTTCAAAGTTCGGTAAGAGCGAAGGCGGCGCGATCTGGCTGGATGCGAACCGCACATCGCCGTACAAGTTCTATCAGTACTGGATTGGCGCGGACGATCGCGACATCTCAAAGTGGTTGCGCTACTTCACCTTGATGTCGCTCGAAGAAATCACGTCATTGGACACGTCAGTGCGTGAGCATCCCGAGCGTCGAGAGGCACAGCGCGCGTTGGCAGCGGATGTAACTGCACGCGTACACGGCGCTGATGCTGCGCGCGTCGCGGCAGAAGTCTCGACATTGTTGTTTGGGAAAGGCGACGCGTCTGCACTCTCGGAAGAAGCGCTGTCCGCGCTGCGTCACGAAATTCCGTTTGTCGTGCATCGTGAAACGCCGGAGACAGGCAACGCGCTGGACGTGTTGAACTGGGTGACCGAGCTTGGTCTCGCTGCTTCGCGCGGCGCGGCCAAGCGTTTGTTGGCGCAGGGCGGATTGAGCGTGAACGGTGTGAAGTTGTCGGAGGCGGCGCCGTCGGTCTCGCGCGAGCAGTTGCTGCGTGGTCGTTATGCGTTGATCAAAAAAGGCGCGCGCGATTACGGGTTGGTTGAGGTGCCGGCGTAGTTCGATGCGAATCTAATTTTTCGGGTGTCTATCATGAAAATTCATTTACGACCGACGCTGGCCGTTCTTGCTTTGTTCGGCACCGTTATTTTGAACAGCTGCAAAAGCGACCCCGCGTCCCCGGCGGTATTGACCACGTTGACCGTGAACGTCGCGCCGGCGTCCGTCGCCATCGGAAAGACCGCGCAAGCAACGGCGATCGGACTGGACCAATACGGCAAGGATATTGCGACCGGCCCCGTCACATGGAGTGTGACGCCGCTCGCGAGCATTTCGCAAACAGGCGTCGTGACAGGCGTAGCCATTGGTCAGGCAAACGTGATCGCCGTCGTCGGAGAACTTGTTGCGTTAGCGCCGATTGCAGTGACCGCCAAACCGGCCGCGCAACTCCTGACAACATCTGTTCCAGTCGACCTTGAGCGGAACGGCGTCAAACTAGCATGGCCACCATCGGTGCAGCTCGTCAACGAAGACGGTGTTGCTGTACGTCAGGAAGGTGTCACCATTACGGCAAGCATTCCCGCCAGCGCGGGCACGTTGTCCGGTCAAACCACGGTGACAAGCAGCACCATCGGTACCGCCGGTTTTTCGAATCTCGTCGTCACCGGGCCATCAGGACTAAAAACAGTTACGCTGAGCGCACCGGGCCTGACTTCGTCCACGTATCAGTTCACGCTGTTGAGCAATGTGGCCAGTACGTTGTCCATTCTCTCGGGCAACAACCAGACATTTGCGACGAAACAAGGCACGCTGCCGTTGAGCGTGCGCGTTCTGGACGCCGACGGATATGGAGTGATCAACGTCCCAATCACCTGGACAATTGGAAGCGGTGGGGGATCAGTCAGACAGCCGGTTACCACAACGAATGCAGACGGAATTGCCGGCATTGATTCATGGACGCTTGGCACATTCGGACCGAACACTTTGACAGCAACCGCGGCGGGCGTCGCTCAACCAGTCACATTTGTCGCAAATGCAACGCACCAAGCCACCACTGCGCAACTGACGCTGTCGTCATCAACGGTTGTGGTTGGACAGAGCATTCAAGGGACGGTGACCGTCTTCGATGAAAACGGCGCACCATTCACACCAACAGATCCGCCACAGTGGTTCGCGCCCGGGGGAGCGCCGACGCAGTCTGGATTAATCATCGGCACGACCCCAGGCGATTCTTTCGTTTTCGTAAGAGTAGGCGCATTGGTTCTGCAGGCGCCGCTCAAAGTCACGGGAATTGCAACGCGCAAACTCACAGTCTCACAAGCGCCGGTTTCTGCGGTGAGTGGCGCACCACTTAATCCGCAGCCAGTTGTGCAATTGGTAGACGTTGCGACTGGGCAGCCGGCACACGAGGCGGGCCATCCAGTCACGTTCTATACTTTCGGTTCAACGTCGTTGGTTGGCACGACAACCGTGTTTACCGACGCAAACGGTACTGCGCGCTTCACTGATGTTGCAATCGTCAGTACGCCCAGCATCTCCGGTGGCGGTGATCTGTTGTTCTACTCGGACAACGCATTACCAATCGACTGGCTACGTTTCCCGATTGTCGCCGGCTCGCCCAGGCAATTCACCATATTTCAAGGCGACAACCAGTTGGGATCGACCGGAAAAACGTTGATTACCAGGCCCGCAGTTATTGTGCGCGACGCGACCGGAATTCCGGTGCCTGCCGGCATTCCGGTAACGTTTTCCGTGACCGCAGGAAGCGGCACAGTCACGCAGGCAACGGTGTTTACACAATCCGGTGGCTACGCTGAAGTCGGTTCGTGGACGCTTGGCGCGCCGGGACTGAACACTTTGACCGTAACTTCAAGCGCGTTTTCCGGCTCAATTACGTTCATGGCAACAGCGCGTCCGTTCTAATCGTGCGCGTCCAGCAACTGTACCACGCGATCCATTTCCTCAATCGTGTTATACAAGTGCGGCGCGAGACGAATGGCACTCTCGCGCTGAGCAAATGTCACGCCGCCCCGCTTGAGACGCGCGCCCGCGGCATCAATGTCCTTCGGCTGAAACGAAAACACACCGGCTCGACGCGCGGCATCAATTGGCGTGACAATGTGCACGTCGCTGCGCGACACCGCCCACTCAACGACACGGTCAATCAGCGACTCGATGTGTTTTTGAATGTTAAGCAAACCCGCGTCCAGCAACATGCGCGTTGATGCATTACTCACCGCGAAGTCGTGATACCCCACCGTAATCACTTCGAACTTGCGTGCATCGTTGTAATACGCGAGCTCGTACTCCGTGAGTCGATTGTAGTCCGCTGACACGGTCATACACGCCCAACCCACATCATGCGGATCAAACGTATCGATAAGGTCCTTGCGCACGTATACAAAGCCCGTTCCCCACGGACTTAACTGCCATTTTTGCGCACCACTCGCAAACAGATCGATGGGCAACTCATGGATGTTCATTGGCAACACGCCGCAACCCTGAATGCCGTCGACGATAAAAAACGCGCCCGCCGCACGACACGCGTTTCCGATGCGCTCAAGGTCCGCGACAAATCCGTTCGCGAATTGCACCCAGGACACCACAACGGCCACGACATCGCCGCGCCCAATTTTCTTGACGAGAATATCTTCGTCGGGAATGCCATCTTTTTTTGGCACGAGTTCAAGCGAAATCCCGCGCGACGACAATGCCATGAATGGATACACACAGCTCGGAAACTCACCGTCAAACGTGAGAATCGTGCCCGGACGCAACGGCAACGCACGTGCCGCGAGATTGAGTCCGTACGTCGTATTCGGCATCAACGCGATTTCGCCTTCGTCCGCACCAATCAACGCCGCGTACTGACGACGCGACTTCGCCACTTCATCCTGCATCAGCGTGAGCGGGATGTGCTGCGGTTCGGCGCGGAGCCGAGTCCATTTGTCTGCTGCTTCGACCGCGCTTTTGGGCAGCGGGCCGGTTGAAGCCGCGTTCAGATAAATCGTCTTGCCGCTGTTCATCCACTCGTATTCGCGCTCACGAAGCGCGTTCACGTCAAATGGAGTGCTGCTGATCGAAGGCGCGGTAGACGTCATGACGAATCGGGAATTGTTGGAGTGAACAAAACGGCGTTCTTCAAACTTCCTGATGAAACAGTGCCCTACGCCTGCGGATTCACACTCGTGCGTTTCGCCGTCCGCGGATCAAGCGCATCACGCAACGCATCACCAAGCAGATTGAACCCAAGCACGGCCGCACCAATCGCCAGCCCAGGCGCAAGGGACGTCCACGGCGCATTCCGCAACTGCGAGAGATCGCGACTGTCCGCAATCATCGAACCCCAGCTTGGCGTTGGTGGTTGTACGCCAAGTCCGAGAAACGACAGCGCTGCTTCGGCCATGATTGCGCCGGCAATGCCTAACGTCGCAGCGATAACAACAGGCGCGATGACGTTGGGCAACACGTGTCGCCACAACACGCGCGCGTCCTTCATACCGAGTGCGCGCATGGCCTGCACATATTCGAGTTCGCGCACCACCAACACCTGTCCGCGCACGAGCCGCGCCATCGCAGCCCAACCAACGACGCCAATCACGACACACACAACCGTGAGTGACGGTTCAAACGCCGCCGCCATCGCGATCAGTAACAGCAACGACGGAAATGCCAGCGTTACATCCGCCATGCGCATGATAACTTCGTCGGTCCACTTTCCGTAGAATCCTGAAAGCAATCCCAACATCACACCGATGCTGAGTGCGATGCCCTGCGACACGAGTCCAACCAGCAGTGACACGCGCGCGCCGTAGACAAGCCGAGTCCAGACGTCGCGTCCCTGCACATCCGTGCCGAGCCAGTGCGTGCTTGACGGCGGCACCAGCGAATGCGCGAGGTCGATGTGCAACGGATCCGCACTTGTTACAAGCGGCGCGAAGATCGCTCCAAACACAAGCAACCCAATAACGCCGACTCCCAGCGTCACTCGGCCATCCCTAACTCGGCGACGGGTTAACTCAGCCAACGGTCACCGCGTCGTCGGCTTCTTCGTTTTGCAGTGCGCGCGTTGTGTCAAACTGGAGTGCGTGCAATCTCGCGTAGGTGCCGGAGAGCGCGAGCAGTTGCGAGTGTGTGCCTTCTTCTACGAGTTGGCCGCGATCAAGCACAAGAATTTTGTCGGCGTGCTGAATGGTGGCTAATCGATGCGCGATAACGAACACTGTTCGGTTCAGGAACAGGCGGTCAATGGCTTCCTGTACAAGGCGTTCTGAAACCGCGTCGAGCGCGCTGGTTGCTTCGTCCAGAATCAAAATTGGCGGATCAGACAACAGTGCGCGCGCGATGGCGAGGCGTTGGCGCTGTCCACCGGAGAGACGCGCGCCGCGTTCGCCGAGGTTTGTGTCCCAACCTTCGGGAAGTTCGCGAATGAATTCGAGTGCGTTGGCGGCCGATGCAGCTCCGTCCAGCTGTTCCTGCGTTGCATCGCGACGACCAAATGCGACGTTCGCACGCACTGTGTCGTTGAACAGTACGGTGTCCTGACTGACGATCCCGGTAAGGGAACGCAGTGCGTCAAGTTTGATTGTGCGCAGGTTCACTCCATCCAACGTGATGTTGCCTTTGGATGGTTCGATGAAGCGTGGAATCAAATCAACGAGCGTGCTTTTGCCGGCGCCGCTTGATCCGACGAGTGCCACAATCTCGCCTTTCCGTGCAGTGAACGAGATGTCCTGCAAGGCCGGATCGCCGTCCGCATCGTATGCGAACGTGACGTCGTTGAAACGAATGTCCTGGCTGAATTTGACGTCGGTCACGGTGCCGCGGTCCGTCGCGGTTTCCATCGGCGCATCGAAGATTTCGAAGATGCGTTCTGCGCTGGCAAGAGATTGTTGCGCGGCCGGTTGTACCTGCGACAATTGCTTGAGTGGTTGTAACAAACGCATCACGTAGAGGAGAAACGTGATGAGCATCGCGGGATCCATCTTGGGCGGTGTGGCCAGCGCGAGGCTTGCGCCGTACCACAGCAGCACGACGGCCGTGAATGTGCCAAGCGTTTCGGTGATCGGCTGTGAGAGCAGTGCCAGCCGACTGACACGCACATATCCCTGCGCAAACCGTTCGTTGCGTTCGCCAAATCGTTTCTCTTCGTAACCTTCGGCGCCATAGGATTTCACGAGGCGAATACCGCTGACCGTTTCCTGAATGACGCTGGTCATTTCGCCTTGCTCGTTGCCGAGGCGCTTGTGGCCTTTGCGTAATTTCCTGAGAACTGGTTGAATCAGCAAAATTGCGGGAGCAGCACCAAGCAACGAAGCGGCCGAGAGTTGCGGCGACATCAGAAACATCGCGACAAGCGCTGCAATGACTTGCGCGCCACTCCACAGCGAGCGCGTTACCAATTCGGTCACGACAGCCTTGGCGAGCGTCGTGTCGTTCTGCATGCGTGCGATGACCTGCCCGACTTTGTTGCGGGTAAACCATCCGAGTGGCAGGCGCAGCAAATGCGAGTACAATTTTTGGCGCATGTCGCGCGCAACGTACTCCTGCAGCTGCGAACCGATCTGTCCGGAAAGCCAGATCAATACGTTCTTCACCGCAACAGCGACGAGAATAATGATGATCACGTTGCGCAACGCGTCCATCTTCTCGCCTTGCAGCAGAAATCCTATCGTGGCATTGAGAATCTTCCCGACAGTGCCCGTGGCCGGCAGCAATTTCTCCATGCCGAACAGCGCGTTCAGAAACGGAATCAGCAACGTAAAGGAAAACACGTCTGCAATGGCCGCCAGCAAATTGAGTCCGACCACGGCAAACAGTTTGCCCTGATGCGGTTTGACAAAGCTGTACAACCGTCTCCACGCCTTCGCTTTTGGAACCGCATGCGAAAGCGTGTCGCGAATGGATCGATCGGAATTAACGGCTGCGCTCACAACGTTCTCACTTGCGCGGCGTCAGCAGCGCGATGGGCAGAATACATTCTTCCGGAGTAACCCCACCGTGCAGGAATGATCCGCGATAACGTCCCTGATATTCGCGCAATTTTGTCGGATACACGAAAAAGGTATCGCCCGCAGCCAGGAGCGTGTTTGATCCCGGACGTGGCGGAAGTTTGAGCGTCGTCGCATCGGGAAACAGCAGCGCCTGTGATGAATCTTCGGCGCGCAGATCTTCACCAAATTTGTAACGCAGATTGGCCGTCGCGTCACGCTTCGCAAACACCGTTGCTGGCGTGTTGCAATGAATCGAACCGTGATCGCTGGTGATCAACACCGGAATATTTCGGCGCGAGGCCTCCTGCAACAGCGTGAACAGTGCCGAACGTTCAAACCATTGCTTGGTGAGCGCACGAAACGCAATTTCATCACGCGCGACTTCGTACAACACCATACTTTCGCTTCGACCGTGCGTGAGCAGATCGACAAAATTGAACACAAATGAATGCACGCCTTCGCCCGCGATGGCCGATGGCAATCGACGTTTCAAATCATCCGAGTCGGCGGCGGTCGTCAGCTTCTGATAACGCACGGGTGACGTCACACCCAGCCCGGACAGTTGCGCCGCGAGCAAATCGCGTTCGTGTGCGTTCAACGACTCATCATCGCTGTCGCCCCACCACTGCGGATATTTCGAGGCAATCTCTCCGGGAAACAATCCGCTGAACAGCGCATTCCGCGCGTAGGGCGTAGCCGTTGGCAGAATGGAGAAATAGTACGTCGTCTCCACGTCGAACAACGGCGCGAGCAATGGCTCCAGCACGCGCCACTGATCAACGCGCAAACAATCGATCACGATCAGGATTGCCTTCTTCTCGCGTTCGAGCAGCGGCATCAGAAATTCGCTGACGACATCGACAGACAGTGGTGGCCGATCGCCTTCAAGCTCGCGTAACCACCGCGGATATTCGCTCGTCATGAAGCTCGCGAATTCTTTCTGCATACCCGGGTACAGGCCGTGCAGCGATTCGTGCAAACCCATTTCGCCAGCATCGGCGAGATCAACATCCCACTGCATCAACTCGACAAAACGATCGATCCAGCCACGCCAGTCGAGTCCCTTGTTGCGATCACTTTCAATCGCCCGAAACCGTTCGACGAACGAACGTGCGAGCGCCTGCGAACGAATGAGCGGCCCGTCGAGAATTCTCGAGATCACCGAGAACACGCCGCGCGGCGTGACCGGCTTCACGAGGTATTCGCGCACGTTGACGCCAATCGCTTCTTTCAGCGTGGTGTCTTCTTCGCTCTTTGTCACCATCACAACCGGCATGATGGGCGCGAGTTCGCGAATGTCCTTGATTGCGGCGAGCCCGCGAATTCCGGGCATCTGCTCATCCAACAGCAGCAAATCATACGCACGACGCCGCAACAGCTCCAATGCGTCATCCACATTGGTCGCTGTATGAACGTCGTATCCCTTCTCGCTGAGCAGGATGCGGTGGGGCTCCAGGAGCTCCGCTTCGTCATCCACCCACAAAATCG
>JBDTTO010000063.1:0-9667 GCA_039930585.1 Gemmatimonadaceae bacterium | reverse complement strand
GCGGGAGACCTGTTACCCACACCGGAACGAACCGCACTATTCCCAATCAATTCCCGCCATGCTGCGTTTTGCGATCGTGCCTATCTGCCTGACTGCCGCCCTGACCTCCGTTGCACCGGCACAAATGCCATCCGGCAAACTGTCCAGCATCGCACCACCGCCGGCATTTACCGATGCAAATCGCGCCGCGAAACTTGCAAGCGCGTATCCGGAAATTGATCGCATCATGGCAGCGTTTGCCGAACGTTCAAACGTGCCAGGAATTGCATACGGAATCGTGATTGATGGAAAGCTCGCGCACGTGGGTGTATCCGGAATGCGCGAAGTTCCGTCAAAGTCGCCCGTTGACACGGCGAGCGTGTTTCGTATTGCATCAATGACCAAGAGTTTTACAGTTGTTGCAATTTTGCAACTGCGCGACGCGGGCAAGTTGTCACTGGATGCGCCCGCCGAAAAGTATGTGCCCGAACTCGCAAAGTTGCGCTACGCCACGTCGGACGCGCCGCGTATTACGGTGCGCGATTTGTTATCACATTCCGCCGGATTTCCCGAGGACAATCCGTGGGGCGATCAACAACTTTCAAAGACGGATGCTGAACTGTCCCAAATGATTTTGCGCGGCATTCCGTTTTCGACTGCGCCAAGCACGGGTTACGAATATTCGAACTTCGGTTTTGCAATTCTGGGTCGCATCGTGCAGAACGTTGGTGGCATGCCGTATCCGAAATACATTCGCACAAAAGTGTTGCAACCGCTGGGCATGACCGTGACAACGCTGCAGGCGGCTGATGTTCCGGCAAAGTTGCTGGCGCACGGATATCGCCGGCAGGACGGCGCATTTCTCGAAGAACCACAGCTGCCCGACGGCGCGTTTGGTTCGATGGGTGGCATGCTGACGTCTGTGAGTGATCTCAGCAAATGGGTGGGCTTCATGCTAAGTGCGTGGCCTGCGCGTGATGGGCCAGAAACAGGGCCACTCAAGCGTTCGTCGTTGCGCGAGATGCAACAGGTTATCCGTTACAACGGCGCAAGCGCAGTGCGAGATGCGAGCGGAATGCCGGCACTGAGTGCAGGCGGTTACGGATATGGACTGGGAGTCCGACAAAATTGCGCGTATCGCATTGCGGTGTCGCACACAGGCGGGTTGCCTGGTTTCGGATCACTGATGAAATGGCTTCCCGATTACGGCGTGGGAATTGTAGCCATGGGCAATCTCACGTACACGAGTTGGGGCGTCGTGAGTGATCAGGCAATTGACTTACTTGCAAAGACCGGCGGCATGCAACCGCGTGCGCCGCAACCGGCGCCCGTATTAGCCGAACGTCGCGAACAAGTTTCGCATTTGATCATGAAGTGGAATGATTCACTGGCCGACAGTCTCGCGTCGATGAATCTGTTTCTCGACGAATCGAAACCGCGTCGTCAGGCGGCGATTGAAAAATTGCGGCTGGCCGCCGGTGACAACTGCAAGACGGAAGGCGAGATGGTCGCGCTGAATGCGTTGCGCGGAAGCTGGCGCATGCGCTGTGCGACAAGCGACTTGCGTGTCACGATCACACTGGCACCAACAGAACCGGCTACCGTTCAGTCCCTTGTAGTTGCGCCAATGAAGCGTGAGGACAGTCTGGAAGCGTTGCCCGTTTGTCGTTAGCCCGTTTCACCCATCGAGTGTTGACATAACCGGAGCCGTCCGCAAAGTCTGTGCTCCAACCGTTACAAGCGGCGTTAACAGACAGGTTGCACTGATCATGCTCACGTGTGCCAGAAATTTGTAGTTTATGAGCTACTCTGTGGCGCGTTCGTGACACACAGTGCGCCCGACGAGGCTTCGACGAGCTGCGTGTTTCCATTGTGCCCGCATTCCTCGCGCGATTCGCGGTGCTCGAATCGCATTTCGCACTTGGCGTTACGCGCCACACGTGATTGACGGATCCCAATCAGAGAAAAGTCCTGCGCTGTTCTTCTTCCACGCCCATACGTGGAGATACCAGTATTTGAAGTCTTCGTGGCGCTTGAGTTCCTGACCAAACAGACGCGGTGGTTTTTCCGTTGACGGCAACAAGCGAAATGGAATGACATATTCGACGCCCACGAGATGATCGGGTAAACCGCCGGCGCTTGGTGCGTAGATCAACATTTCAGGATGCGCGATGTCGAGTTTTTCATCATATGCGGCGCGATCGAGGAAGTGCCGCCCCATGCCGCCCATGGTTGAATCAGCAACACACGCCGGCGTTGTGGTCGGATAACCCGCCGTTTGCGCGACTTTCACATCGTGATACGGAGCAGTTGCAATGCGCAACTTCTCAACGTCCGCGCGCACGCTGGCGCTGAAGCCTTCAGTAACAAGCGCGAGAGATGGTGCGCCGTTCGCATTCGCTCCGGATGCCGGTGACGTAACGCCACTCTTTGTCGTTCCGCCCTGCGACGCGCTTGAACACGCAACCAATACCCAGGGCGTCAACGCACAGACAATGACAGCGTGGCGAAACGAACGTATGAATGGCCGCATGGAAGCAGTTGGTGAAATGAGTAAGCGCGCACAAACAGATTTTCCGCGCCCTCAAAATGAGCTGATTCTCCAATTTCAGAGGAGAAATGGGGCGATTCCCGATGGACGTGGGGCGAACGGATGTGTATCGACGGTCACCTTGGCCGGCCTCTGTCACGCTTGAAATTCACACGCTCCAGGCACGTTGGGGAATAAAAACTTTGTGCTTGTCGTCCGCAGAAAGAGCACACATGTTGAACGGCAGATCGTCACCCAGGAATCGAATGCCGGCCGTTTCGTCGTCAGCGCAACACACATCACCACCAGAACAACCGCGCAAACTCCCACTGCTCGGCATTTTTGTCGCGTGGACATTGTGGGGAGTATGGTCGGCACAGCAGGCAATGCTCGCGGCAATTCTGAGCGGGCAAACGGCACCCGCGCGTACAAGTCCGCTGTCGCTGACAATTCTCAGTGCGTCGTTCTGGGCACTGATTACGCCGTTGGTGATGACGGCCACGCGTCGCATTCGCGATCGCTTTGCCTCAGCGCCATCACGCGCCGCCGCACACGTGGTGGTGTTTCTGTGCGTGCACTTCAGCGACGTCACAACATATTGGCTGGCCACCAATTGGCTGACGCCAACGGCAAAACCGTTTCTGCCAATGTTGTTTTCACTGGTGACATTTAATGCGCTGACGTACACCGTCGTTGCCGTTGTGATCACCGCGCTTGATTCGCAGGAGAGTTTACGTTCGCGCCAGACGCGCGAAAGTCAGCTTGAAGCGCAGTTGGCCATGGCACAGTTTCATGCGCTGCGTGCGCAGTTGCATCCGCACTTTTTGTTCAACGCGCTGAACGCAGTGTCCTCACTCATTCACAGTGATCCACAACGCGCCGATCGCATGTTGTCACGCGTGAGTGAACTGTTGCGTACCGCAATTGCCACCGCATCCCAGCCGGAAATTCCATTGATGGATGAAATGGAATTCAATCGCCGTTATCTGGATGTGGAGCGCATGCGCTACGGCGATCGCCTGGATGTACGCATTGACATTGCGGGTGAAACATTTGACGCGCTGGTGCCCAACATGTTGTTGCAACCGCTGGTCGAAAACGCGGTTCGTCACGGCATTGCGCCACACGCCGGCAATGGTCGAGTGGAAGTTCGTGCAAGCCGGCGCGGGCAGCAGCTGTACATCGTGGTGCGCGACACCGGATCCGGATTTGATGCCGAACAGGATGAGCGCGATTCCGCGAATGGCGGTGGCCTGAATTCAAAATTTACGGAAGCAGTCGATCAGTACGCTACCGGAAGCAACGGTTCAAACGGCGAAAGCACAAATGGCCATGGCGTTGGTATCGCGACCACGCGCGCACGCCTTCGCAAACTGTACGGCGACGATCAGGAGCTGATGCTCGTAAACGTCGAAGGCGGATTTGAAGTGCGTGTCACGGTTCCGTTTCACGTGCGGGAGAAAGCCGTTGCATAATCAATCATTGCTGCATTTGCGCAAACTCACATGACCATTCGTTGCCTTGTTGTTGATGACGAACCGCTGGGGCGCGACCGTATTACGGCGCTTCTGAAATTGATTCCGGACGCAGAACTGGTTGGCACGTGCAGCGACGGGTCGGAAGCCGTTGAACGGATTGGTGAATTGACTCCCGATCTCGTATTCCTCGACGTACAAATGCCCGAGCTCGACGGATTTGGCGTGCTGGCCGCGCTGCCGCAACAGTCGCGTCCCGAAGTCATCTTTGTCACCGCACACGATCAGTACGCGTTAAAGGCGTTTGAAGTACACGCGCAGGATTATCTGCTCAAGCCGTTTGATAGCGATCGACTATTCGCGGCATTTGATCGCGCCGCCGAACGCATCAATGCGCGCCGACCACTCGGCATCAATGCGCAACTGCAGGCATTGCTCGAAGATATGGAACGCCAGCGCACGCGCAAAACTCGCATTCCCATCAAGACCGACGGACGCGTGACGCTATTGCCCGTTGAAGAAATTGACTGGATCGAATCGTCGGATAATCACGTGAAGATTCACGCAAACAAAAACACCTATACCGTGCGACAAACGTTGCAAAGCATGGAGCAATCGCTGTCGCCCAGTGAGTTTGTGCGTGTACATCGCGGATCGCTGGTCAATGTGTCGCGCATCAAGGAAATTCAGCCGTGGTTCAATGGCGAATACGTGGTGCTGTTGCGTGATGGAACCCAGGTGAAAACCAGTCGCGGGTATCGCGGGCGATTGGAAACGTTGATGAACTGACCAGGCTCAGTGCGGGCGTTCGCTCGGATGTCAAACTCCGCGGGAATGCAGTTCGCAGTTGCCTGCAACGCAACTGCGCAGCCCGACCCTTCCCTTGACGCCGCTTCGTGCATTGATGTACTTTGTGATACAAAGTGACTCACCCGAGGGGAATCAGGATGACAGGCTGGAAGAAGATCGCCCGAGGTATGTTCGGCACCGGCCTGGTGTTCGGTGCCGGTACAACGGCCGTCACGTTACTCGTCGGCGTAGCCGCGATGATTTTTGGAAACGCCACTCTGAACGACCTGCGGTTTGCCGGCCGAATCGGCGTTGCCGGATTCATACTCGGCGTCGGATTCTCTGGAATTCTGGCAATTGCTTCTCGCAGCCGCCGCTTCACCCAGCTCTCCATTCCGAAATTTGCCGGACTCGGCGCGGCTGCAGGTCTCGTCTATTTTCTGCTGATCTCGACGAATGGATACGGCGTGTGGTCGCTCAAGACCGCCGTGCTCAACTTCCTGCTTCTCACCTTGATGGGAAGCGGTGCGGCAACTGCAACGCTGCTGGTGGCGCGCAAAGCGAGCGGCGGATTCGCTTCGGGCAACGAGTTGTATTCCGTGGACGAACACGCTGCACTTGGTGAAGGCGCCGCAAGAGAGACCAGCGCAGCGTCCGCATATGAGCGTCAATCTGTTCCGCGAAACTGACCCCACACACCCCCAACCCCACCCTATCCTCAAAACTATCACTGACTCCCCCCTACAAATTGAGTCATGCGTAGCTGAACACAAAACCAAAACGGCGTTCCGGCACCATGCCGAAACGCCGTTTCAAATTTTCAACACGCGCATAACATCACGCGTGCTTCACATCACACTGCTGCAAGCTCAAACCGATCCAGGTTCATTACCTTATCCCACGCTTTCACAAACGCCGTCACAAACTGCTCGTTCGCATCCGCGCCAGCGTACACTTCCGCCAACGCACGCAGTTGCGAGTTGGATCCGAACACGAGATCAACACGCGTAGCGCTCCACTTGCGAGCGCCCGTTGCGCGATCGCTGCCGACAAACTCGTTGTGCGAGCCATCAACCGCTTTCCATGTTGTGTTCATGTCCAGCAAGTTGACAAAAAACTCATTCGTCAACACGCCAGGACGTGACGTGAGTACACCCTGCATCGATCCGCCAAAGTTCGCGCCGAGCGTGCGTAATCCTGCGACCAGCACTGTCATCTCCGGTGCAACCAGTGACAACAGCTGCGCCTTGTCGACCAACATTTCCTCGGGCGACACTGCGTATTCCTTCTTGAGATAATTGCGGAAACCATCGGCAACCGGCTCAAGTGGTTCGAACGAATGCGCGTCGGTCTGTTCCTGCGTCGCATCCATGCGTCCCGGTGTGAACGGCACTTCAATGTTCACGCCACCTTTCTTCGCCGCTGATTCAACGGCCGCGCATCCACCAAGCACGATAAGATCGGCGATGGAAACTTTCTTTCCAAACGCTTTCTGAATGGATTCGAGCACACCCAACACGCGCGACAATTGCGCGGGCTGATTGACGGTCCAGTTTTTCTGCGGTTCGAGACGAATACGCGCACCGTTTGCTCCACCGCGCTTGTCTGATTCGCGAAACGTTGATGCAGACGCCCACGCCGTTGAAACGAGATCGGCAACGGTGAGACCCGACGCGAGAATCTTTTCTTTTAGCGCGCGAATGTCGGCCGCATCAATCAACGCATGATCAACTGCCGGAATTGGATCCTGCCAGATCAAATCTTCACTCGGCACGTCCGGGCCGAGGTACCGGACTTTCGGGCCCATGTCGCGGTGCGTGAGCTTGAACCATGCGCGCGCGAATGCATCCGCGAACTGATCGGGGTTCTGATGAAAACGACGCGAGATTTTTTCGTACGCGGGATCAAAACGCAACGCGAGATCTGAGGTGAGCATCGCTGGTGCATGTTTCTTTGAAGCATCGTACGCATCGGGCACGGTGTTTGCGCCGGCGCCGTTTTTCGGCGTCCACTGCTGCGCGCCACCGGGACTCTTTGTCAGTTCCCACTCGTAACCAAACAGGTGATCGAAGAAATCATTCGTCCACTGCGTTGGTTTTGTGGTCCACGTGACTTCGAGTCCGCTCGTAATCGCGTTTCCACCAATACCGCTTTCGTAGGTGCTGGTCCAGCCAAGGCCCTGTTGTTCGATGCCCGCACCTTCGGGCTCCGCACCAACAAGTTTTGGATCGCCGGCCCCGTGCGTTTTACCAAACGTGTGACCACCGGCAATGAGCGCGACGGTTTCTTCGTCGTTCATGGCCATGCGTGCAAACGTTTCGCGAATATCGCGCGCCGATTTGAGCGGATCAGGATTGCCGTTTGGTCCTTCGGGATTCACATAAATGAGCCCCATCTGCACCGCCGCCAATAACCCCTCAAGTTCGCGATCACCCGTGTAGCGCTTGTCATCCAACCATTCAGTTTCGTTGCCCCACTGGATGTCGAGCTCCGGCTCGTACACATCTTCGCGTCCGCCGCCAAAACCAAACGACTTCAATCCCATCGAATCGAGCGCGCAGTTGCCGGCGAGGATCATGAGATCGGCCCACGACAACCGGCGTCCGTACTTTTGTTTTACCGGCCACAACAAACGACGCGACTTGTCGAGATTGACGTTATCAGGCCAGCTATTGAGTGGTGCGAAACGCTGCGCGCCTGATGATGCGCCACCGCGTCCGTCACCGGTGCGATATGTGCCGGCGCTATGCCACGCCATGCGAATGAACAGCGGACCGTAGTGTCCGAAATCGGCGGGCCACCAGGCTTTGGAGTCCGTCATGACCGCGTTGATGTCGGCTTTCACCGCGTCGAGATCAAGCGACTTGAATGCGTCGGCGTAGTTGAACTCCGCGCCCATTGGACTCGACGCGAGGGAATTCTGATGCAGGATGGCAAGGTTCAGCTGATTCGGCCACCAGTCGCGATTCGACCGGGCACCAACTGTCGTGTGTTTGTGCGTGCCGTGCACGACCGGGCATTTGCCGCCCGATTCACCATGGTTTTCGCCCATCTGTCGCTCCGATCGTTGCTGCGTGAAATGCCGTCGTCCGCACCGTCAATCTCGTTCAGCGGTGCAACGCGTTCACCGAATGGTTTCCTGCGGGAAGGATCTCCTAAAAATAGTGATGGGATTCCCGATTGGGTTCTCCACAGGCGACGCGTGGGTCGCGTTTTCCGGCATCGATACTTGCAGGGGAAACGCATCATCCTTGACACCACTCCGCGATATCAGGTACTTTGTAACGCAAAGTTAATCGCGTTCGTCACTTCTTCGACGGATGTCCCGAAGTCCAACCGCAGCAGCCGGAGAGCGTGATAACAAGTTGGTGGCGACGCGTCCGCGGCGCAGTCGGGATGGGCCTGACATGGGCCGTTGTGTGGGCGCCGATTGCTGTGGTCATTGGAACGCAGGTTATCGACCCCAGTGACACGATGGACGAGATGTGGTGGATGGTCGGCGCTATGCCTGGCTTCATCTCAGGCGTGGTCTTTTCGGTGGTGCTGGGTACCGCCGCACGCCGACGCCGCCTCGAAGAACTCTCAATTGTGCGAGTTGGCGGATGGGGAGCGCTGGCCGGACTCGCGACGGGCATCCTTCCTTTCCTGATTGGCGACGCAGGCGACCAATCGATCTGGCCATTGGCAATGGTTGTCATCCCAACATTCACGCTGGTCAGTGCACTATCCGCCGCAGCCTCACTTGCCGTCGCTCGGCGCGCACAAAACCCGGCAACGCGCAACGACGACGATACTGGCAATCAAATCGACACGAACTTCGAATCGCCGGTCAGTATACCTGCCGGCATGTCGCGATTCGAAAGCGCAGCCCTAAAACCATCTGCCGTAAAGCATGAGCCTCCCGTCCGCTGAATTTCTCGACCTTCAAACCGCGCTTGCCGGCGAATATTCGCTGCAGCGCGAAATTGGCCGAGGGGGCATGGGGGTGGTCTATCTCGCGCGGGATGTGCAGCTCGATCGCGATGTCGCCATAAAAGTTCTGCCGAGCGAGTTCGCGCACAATTCGGTGGCTCGGGAACGCTTCATTCGTGAGGCCCGGACCGCGGCTGGTCTTTCGCATCCGCACATTGTGCCGATTCACCGCGTCGGCGAAGCTGGCGGTTTCGTGTACTTCGTCATGAGCTACGTGAACGGCGAAACACTGGGTGAGCGTCTGCGCACACGCGGTCCGCTCCCGGCGGCGGACGCGACGCGTATCATGCGAGAGGTGGCGTGGGCGCTCGCGTACGCACATGGGCGTGGCATCGTGCACCGCGACGTGAAGCCGGACAACATCCTGATTGAAGCCGAAACCGGACGCGCGCTGGTTACCGATTTTGGAATTGCGCACGGCGGCGGTCCGTCCGTGCTTGCAACCGATCCCGGAAAGATCACCGGAACGGCAAACTATATGAGTCCGGAACAGTTTGCCGGTGAACCGATTGATGGGCGTAGCGACATTTATGCGCTGGGGGTCGTTGGCTACGTGGCAGTCAGCGGGCGTTTGCCGTTTGAAGCACCAAGTTTGCCCGCATTGATGGTGCGACAAACAGCTCAACCAGCGCCGGCGATCAGCCGTTTCGCGCCAGGACTCCCGCCCGCGCTGGCGATCGTGATTGATCGCTGTCTCGAGCGTGATGCAGCGCTTCGTTTCAGCGATGGTGAAGCACTGGCTGCGGCGCTCGCTCCCGCGCCGGATGCGCGACAAGTGTTGCCACACGGACTTCGCGCGTGGTTGGCCGCGGGCAATCCATTGATGGCACCGTACCTGGCGTGGGGCGGCGTTTTCGGAACACTGACCGTCGTGAACTTCGTTGTTTGGATAACTGGCAATCGACCGGCGGGATTCATAGAC
>JBDTTO010000062.1:0-9701 GCA_039930585.1 Gemmatimonadaceae bacterium | reverse complement strand
ACATTCGTATCGATCACCACCTTCATTTCGCGCGGCGCACCTTGGCGATGGCTTTGGCGACGTCGGCACGTCTGATGCCGGCCTGCTTCGCGGCCTTACGCGCCTGCGCCATCAGCCCTTGGAACTCTTTGAGGGAGGGCGGCTCCAGCACTTTAAGGATCACGGTATCGCGATCGCCCACGACGACGAACTGCGCGCCCGCTTTGAGGCCCAAGCGCGCACGGATTTCCTCGGGGATGACGACTTGCCCCTTCGAGGACAACGTGGTCGTAGCAGCATCTTGCATCGAGTCTCCTGTGAAGTCTTACCAGTAAGACTGGCGATTTTCAAGGTCGGCGTCAAGCGAGGGTAGTCATTTGACACATAACGCCTATTAGCCAACTCGCATTCTCGTTACCCCGCGACACGATAGCCCGCATCCCGAAACGTTATGCGACATTGCCAATGCTGGGTATCACGATACGCAGCGAACCCGGCTGCCCGTAAGTTGCCGCGAAGCCACACGTTGTCAAATCCTCACCCACCGTTCGGCCGCGTTATGCGGCTTGGCAGACGGCGCGTAATCTGCTACCACGACGTGCCCGTCGCAGAAAACCGCCAGTCGAAATCTCCCCGTACCCCCCGTACCCTCCACCCGAACTCCCCCGTCACCCATCCGCCGGACTCCGCACCCCACGCCCACCACGGTTCAACACGTGCGTATAAATCATCGTCGTACCAACGTCCGCATGACCCAATAACTCCTGAATCGTACGAATGTCATAACCGTCCTCCAGCAAATGCGTCGCAAATGAATGACGGAACGTATGACACGTCGCACGCTTCGCGATGCCAGCCGCCTTGACCGCACGCACCACCGCGCGTTGCACAACCGTCTCGTGCAAATGCGAACGCCGCACTCGACTCGACTCCGCATCCAGAAACACTCGCCGCGACGGAAACACCCAATACCAACGCAAATCACGCTCGGCACTCGGCACCTTTCTCGCAAACGCATGCGGCAACGGCAACGCAAAGTCGGGCCGACGCAAATCGAGACGCCACAACCGCTCAACGCGCGTCAGATGCTCACGGAGCGGCGCGATAATGATGGTCGGAAGAATCGTGAGCCGATCCTTGAGCCCCTTGCCGTCACGCACAACCAACGACTGACTCTCGAAATCGAGATCCTTGATCCGCAGCGCCAACGCTTCATTCAATCGCAACCCGCCACCATACAACAACAACGACACAAGTCGCGACATTCCATTGAGCCCATCAATCACGCTCCGAACTTCGGCACGCGTCATCACCACCGGAATGCGATGCGGACGCTTCGCGCGTTCGACACCCTCCAGCCACGTGAAACCGAGCGCCAACACATCGCGATACAGAAATTGCAAGGCCGCGCGCGCCTGATTTTGTGTTGATGCACTGACATGCAACGTTGCAGCGAGGTGCGTGAGAAACGCGCGCACATCCAACGGACCAAGCTTTTCCGGATGCGTGAGGTTGTGAAACCGCACATAACGTTTCGTCCACATGACGTACGCCTCCGCCGTACGCTTGCTGTAGTTGCGCAGACGCAACTGACGGCGCAGACGGCCAAGTATTGTACGTGGCACACTGTCGGAAGTTGTTTGCATCATTCATAACTGCTGCGGCGCGTGACAAATCCGTCATCGTTCTATTGCTCGTGGCATCGAAACCCGATTCGGCAATGCTCAGTCACGCAGGTCCAGAACTCAATCTCGAAGCTTCAGCAGCAGCAACAATCGCTGTGGCCATTGGATAGACAATTCGTCAGAATATTCTGCGCTTGCGCTCTACCGCCGAAAAAAACGTCTGTGCCCTCGACTAATCCCAACCTCTCACGCCGTACGCTCCACCGCCACAACAATCGCCTGAATCCTTCCTTCCACAGCATTATCGCCAAATTGTGCCGCAATGGCACGTTCCGCAATATTTGTCACTTCGCCCAGGCGCGTTGCATCTCTCGCCTCAATTTCATTGCGCAACGGCGTGCCCTGGCAAAATGCAATCGCAACATCACGTGCTGAATTCGCACGGCTCCGCGATGTTTTGGTTGTGAAATCGACAGGTCCCAAAAACCCACCGGCTCGCAAATCATTCCCGATCTGCGCAATGTCAAAATATCCGTGCGGCGTGCGCGCCATGAACTGCGCGGGATTGTCCGGAAACACCTGTGACATCGAATTCGTCACCGTCTCTGCAAATTCGTTGTCCTCGATTCGATCCCACACATTGAACAAAAACAGTCCACCCCTGCGCAACACTCGGCGCGTTTCGGCAAACGCTTTCGCTTTGTCCGGAAAAAACATCACACCAAATTGACACACGACGACATCAAACGCTTCGTCGGCAAACGGCAAACTCATCGCGTTTGCCTGACGCCATTCCACAGGTCGATCAACACCAACGTGGATCGCGCGGTCCAGCATTGTCTGATTCAAATCCGTTGCCACAATTTCGACCTGCTCCGGAAACGCCGCCGCCATCGCACGCGTCACGGCACCCGTGCCTGCAGCAATCTCGAGCACCCGCAACACGGCGGTCGCGCGAGTTCGGGGCAACAAGCGCGCTGCAAGGTCGTCGGCGTACGGCCGAAAAATCATCGGCACAAGCAACCGCTCGTACACTTCCGAAATCGAGCTGCCAAATGCGAAATCAGATTGCATGGAAATATTTCTCAGTGTCTGTTTGCCTGACAGCGTTCGTTCTCCACGCGCAGTCACTTCAGGTTTTCGTGCGCCGTCTTCGCAACTCGCCACGCGCAGTCCTCTCACATCCCTTCGCACCTCCGCGTGAGGAATGTGCAAGCAACAGAATATTGTATCGGAGCTTCTCCAGCGCGGTGACTACGCACAGTGCGCAATCACCGCGTGGACCATCAGCCGCTCGGGCTCGCGCTTATTTGTAAATCAAATAAGGCTTGACCAGCTGCGCGAACTTCGCTGCATCGGCATCCCACTGTTTGATCAACACATCCACCGTCCCCGCTTCAACCGACTTCCGCAACTGATCAGTTCCGGCCAGACGATCAATCTGCGACGTACGCCACGTGAAATCCTTCGGATGACGCGCGTAAATCGCACGCAGCAACCGAATGCCCATCTCGACAGGCTTCGCCGCATTTCGATCCGTCACGTTGATACGCACCATCTTTACGCTCTCGCCCGAAAACTTGAACGTCGGACCGTCAACCTTGCGCGTTAGCGTATCAAAATGCACACCCGGTAACTTCATCGCGTTCATTTCGGCCGCGATTGCCACGTTGTCAGTCATCCACGTAGCGCCAACCTGCGCAAATGGATCATCTGTGCCGCGACCCTCGGTCACGCTCGTTCCTTCAAAGAACACGGTGCCCGGATACAACAATTCCGCATTGGAATTGCGCAGGTTGGGCGACGGATTCACCCGCGGAATACCGGTCTGATCAAACCACATTGCGCGTGTATAATTTTTCATCGGCACAACATGCACATCGGCATTGATGTACTTCATGCCAACGAGAAACTTGAGCAGTTCACCAGGCGTCAAACCATAACGCAGCGCCACCGGAAACTGTCCAACGAGCGATTTGAACGCCGGGTCAAGAATGTTGCCTTCAATCCTGTCAGCACGAATGGGATCGGGACGATCGAGAATGATGATGGGCTTTTTTGCAATCGCCGCCGCATTCGCAAAGGTCCACTCATACGTGTACACGCGCGCGCCAACGTCCTGAATGTCGTACAACAACACATCAATTTCATCGAGCATCGCAGCCGTTGGCACGGGCACCTCACCATACAACGAGTAGACCTTGACGCCGGTGGCCGAGTCCACGCTGTTGCCCATCTTTTCACCGGCTTTCGCCACGCCGCGAATACCATGTTCCGGACCAAACAGCGCAGTGAGCCTGATGCCCGGCGCTTTGAACAATCGATCGATGCTGCTCACACCGCGTCGATCACGTCCGGAATGATTGGTGAGCAGACCGACGCGTTTCCCCTTGATGAGATGCATCGAATCCGAAAGCAACACCTCAATACCAGGAACAACTCCGGTAGAGGATTGCGAGAAGGCGGGGGCGGGAGCCGCCACAAACATGCTCGACAAAGCGAGCCCGATTACCGCGCGAGCTGTAGTCATGTCGCGTAGTGTGACGCGATAGGGCCGCGTCCGCTAGTGGCGCATGGTACGATCCATCACAACGTGTTGCCGACGCAGGTTCGCGATGGCGACAATCAGTGCGTCAATCCGTAAATGACGTAGTTGGTCGCAATCTTGTACGCGTCGTTTGAGAGGTTGACCGCGTACCAGCCCTGTCCCGACCATTCCATGTAATCGCCAATGTCATTGTTGTAGTCGATGACAACCATCAATCGTTTGTTCGGATCATTGTCTTCGTAAATGCCATAATACTCGGCCGGATATCGACCGGGAAAATCCGGATGCGACATGCCCTCCAACGTCTTCAGTTTGAAAAACGAATTGAAAACGGGATTCGAGACGTCGAGACGCACAATCTTGCCTTCGGGCAGCACTGCCTTCATCGACCGTTCGAAGTTGTCCCACTGCGGACCATAGAAATCGTCAACGATGAAAAATCCGCCTTTCAAAATCCAATTGCGCAGGCCCAGGGCCTCCGGTTGATCCGGAATCCACCAACCCGGTTCGGACAGATAGGCGATCGGATATTTCGAGAGCAGCGGATCATCCATCGAATGGATGTTGCTCTCGCGCACATGCGGATGCAGCGTGCTCAAATCATTGATGATGGTCATGAAGTTGCGCTCCATGGCCGGATAATCGAATTCCCATCCACTGCGGTAGTAGACCTGGTAACTGAGCCGCACGAACGTGAAACGGCCGTCGTAATTGGCGTTGGGGTCCTGATAGATCCCACGAAACCGACGCTGCGCATACGCACGCTCGGCATATGTCCCGCCCGCCAATAGCAGCAACGCGAACACCGCCCAGGCGGTCCGCACCACAAGTGTCCGACGCTTCAGCGCGCGATTCATACGGTCTATGACGATCTCCCGCCGCCTCGCGTTGAGGCAGTTGCTTGCATGATGATAGTAGCTCGCTAGATTCCGCGATCCACGGGGCGCCTGATACCCCGGCAAAGAAGTGTCTCGCACCTGCCGGCTGATGCTTTCAATGAGACACGGCCCAAGACCTCGGAGTGTCCATGCAACACAAAAGCCTGGCCGACTTGCCATGCCCGATCGCGCGGGGCCTCGAGCACGTGGGGGAGTGGTGGAGCATACTCATACTTCGCGACGCACTCCGCGGCCATACCCGGTTTGACGAGTTCCAGAAAAGTCTGCCGATCGCGCCCAACATGCTCACGCGACGACTGGCCGCACTGGTCGAAAGTGGCCTCCTGGCCAGGCAACAATACTCGACCAAACCTCCCCGTTTCGAATACACGCTCACCGAAGCCGGACTCGATTTCCAGCCGGTTATCGCCGCGATCTTCGCGTGGGGACAAAAGCACTACGGTCCATCTGCGCCACGCTCGCAATTCGTGCATCGCACGACCGGTGAAATTGCCGAGCCAATTGTAATGGATCAGAAGTCAGGGTTGCCGCTTGCTTCGATCAACTTTGCGTTCAAACGCATCGCGCCGGCTGATGTTCCGGCGACTGATGTGACGTCCTGAATCCCAAAACTTCGCAGTCCTTGATAGACACTGTGCGACGCGCACGGCAGAATTTGGTTGGAGCCGCACCGTGATTTCCGGTGCCGTTGCAATCAACATCGCACGGTTTGGATTGTTTGCCGTGTTTTATGGATTGGACTGGATCGCGACCGTCCCGCCTACAGTGAAACTCACCAGCGAAGCTTTTGGTAAGGAGAATACCGGCGTCATCTTCGGCTGGATTGGCGCTTGTCATCAACTTGGCGCATCATTGGCCGCACTCGGCGCTGGTGCCCTGCGTACCGCTCTGGGGGATTACAATCTGGCGTTTTTCCTGGCCGGCGGATTGTGTCTCGTTGCTGGGTTGTCATTTCTCACGTTCGGTCGGCGCACCTTTCAAACGCGGGCGGTTATCGCCTATTCATGAAACCTCGTTCCCCCGTCCTGCTCATGGGTTTGTTGTCATGCCTCTTTGGTTGCGGAAACGATCATCCGTACACGCAGAAAGACGGAACGTGGTACTTCAAGAAAGTTGCAATGTCGCTGGAAAAGGGTGAGTCACTCACGCCGATCAACAAGAAATTTGCAAAGTCCAATCGAACGGCATATTTCGAAAGCAGCATGATTGCGAGTGATGTTGACGTCGCAACGTTCGAACCGCTTTCAGATCATTACGCGAAGGATAACAAAAACGTCTGGTACTGCGACACCTATCGTGACGGCAAAGAATATTTCACCGTGAAGCGATATCGCACACCTCGCATTGTTGGTGCGGATGCGCCGTCATTTCGTATGCTGAACAACTATTATGCGCGCGATACAACGTGGGTGTACAGCGACGGCGTGGGCTTCAAAGTGCGCGACATCAACACGTACGAACGCATTGGCGACATGCACGCGCGCGACAAAGTGTCTGGCTATTACTTGCGTGCCGAAATTCCGGGCAGCGATGGACCGACATTCAATTTTATTACCAGCAGCTATGCAAAGGACGCGAAACACGTGTACTGGTCGAAGTTTGACACGGATGCGGGCACACATCCCGCAATAGAACGGACTGTCACACTGCCGGACGCCGATCCAGCCACGTTCGTCATGCTGGAAAGCAGCTACGCCCACGACGCGGGGCAGGTGTACTACGAAGCTCGCGTTCTCTCCAAGAGCCCGGCTACATTTCGCGTGCTCGAACGTGATTACGCTGTGTCAGACTCATCCGTCTATTACCGGGGTGAAGTCCTGAAGGGTGCCGACCGGGCTAGCTTTGTGGTGCTCCCCATCGGTGACGGCCCGACCGCGCAGGACAAACTCGGCACATTCAACTACGAAAAGAGAGTTCAGCAGTGACCAAGCCCGCACCGAAGTCCGGCCTTTACCACACGTTTCGCGGATTCATTTTGAATGTCGCGCCTGTCGTCATTGTATTTCTGGTGGCGCGTGTAGCATTGGCCGAGGCGTATCGGATTCCCAGCGGAAGCATGGAGCCGACGCTGCTGGTTGGGGACTGGCTATTCGTCAACAAACTTCGCTTCGGCCCACATATTCCGTTTACGGATTACAGTTTACCGGGCTACGCCGAGCCGCATCGACGGGACGTCGCCGTATTTGTGTCGCCGCCGCAGGATGAGACGATTCGCATGCCGTCGGGTGAGATCACGCCAATTCTCGTGAAACGTATTGTTGGTATTGCCGGCGACACGTTGATGATGCGTTCAGGATTGCTGTACACAAACGGAGTGCCAGAGGCTGGCAAGGACAGTACGCCGGCTGCTTCCGACAACTTCAACAGCGAACATCCAACTTTCGATTGGGAACATCGATCCGAAATCAAAGGTTCGCGTTTTGGTGAGCCGCCCGCGCGGCCGACGCTGCACAACTGGGGTCCGCTGGTTGTCAAAGAGGGCCACTTTTTCATGATGGGCGACAATCGCGATAACTCTGTGGATAGTCGCTATTACGGATTGGTACCGCGAGCCAATATGCGCGGCCGCCCGACATTTGTTTACTACTCGTTCGATATGGATGCCGGCGTCGACTACTTTCGCGCGTTCACGGAAATTCGCTGGAGCCGATTGGGCACATGGATTCGATAGGCTGACGTCTGTTCATGCACCGGCCTGAGAACTTGACGACGCGCGATCACTCACGTCGTGCGCCACGCGCTAGGGTCGTTGCGCAATTGATTGCGACAAATGTCGCTGCGCTGATGTTGTTTGCCTGTTCGCATGACGAACCGCTGTTCGTGCCAACCGAAGTTGCCGCGCCCAAAATGGTTGTTCGTATTATTGCGGGCGATCGACAATTTGGTCAGAATCGCGATACGCTGCGTCCGGTTGTTGCTGAAGTCACGGATCTGAACGGCGTGCCGCAGCGTGACATTGAAGTCACGTGGACAGTGAATGACGACGGGATCATCAAAGCGTTGGCACCAGCAACGGATGACAGCGGTCACGTGCGCGCGATCTGGACGCTGGGCGATCTGGGTGATCACGACGGGATTGCCCGAGCGGCAGGGGGCGCTGCGGGCGCATTTTCGGCGGCGGAACCTGCAGTGCACGTGCTGGAGTTGCAGGAACCCGCGTTGCTTCGGCCGCAGACGTACGAGTACTCGCGTGAAACGGTGCATCCGGATTTTGTGCGCACGCCCAGTGGTTGGGGCGCTTATAGCGAGCATCTTGCACTCACGCCGTATCCGAACAGCATGAATGCGGTGGAAAATCCATCGATGTTTGTGTCGCGTTTGGGTTATCGCTGGTTTCCGCAGGCAGGAATGAAAAACCCGGTGGTGGCGCCTGCTGGCCCTCCCGGCGCCGCGTATTTGTCTGACCCTGACGTCGTGTATGTGCCGCAGTCGCGTGAGTTGTGGCTCTACTATCGCCAGGTTGATTCGAAGAATCGCGTGTTGCTTGTGCGATCCGCAGACGGTACCGACTGGAGTGAGCCCGTGCAGGTGGTTGAAGTGAAAAACCACCAGGCAATTTCACCGTCCGTTGTGCGCAAGGACGCGACTAGTTGGTTCATGTGGACGGTGAACGGCGGTTCACTTGGTTGCGGTGGCATTATTGCAAACGTGCAACTTCGAAAGTCACATGATGGTGTGCATTGGTCAAAGGCTACAAACGTTGCGTTGCAGAACGGCAGATCGATGCCGTGGCACATCGAGGTTCAGTGGATTCCAGAGGTCAATCAATTCTGGGCGCTGTATCCGGTGAAAGAACCGGGCAGTTGCGCGACGCGTGAACTGCATCTCGCCACAAGCACGGACGGTATAACGTGGCAGACTTATCCAACACCAGTGCTTGAAGCGGGCGAACTGCCAATGCTGGCTGACATCGTGTATCGGTCCACGTTCGAGTATGACGCAAAGCGTGATGAGGTTCGCTTCTGGTTTTCTGGCGCGAACGCTGACGGCAATCGCTGGAACTGGCGCACCGTTTTGCAACGCCGCTCGCGTTCCGCACTGTTTGCGCAGGTCAATGCTGTACACTTTCCTCCCGTCGGACCGACGCCAACGCGGGTTTTGCCGGTGATGCTGAATCCGCCTTGATCGCAGCGGACTAATCGGACGTGGATGAATGTGGTCGCGACCGATTGCGTGGAATTGAGATCGCTAACTGATCAACTGCCGTTCGGACACCACGGACTTGACGGACTTTCCGGACAGCTGTTCAGCGGCAACTGACACGCAAATGGGCGCTTTTTTTTTGATGAAACGCATTATTCAATTGATCAGATATAAAAGATCTTTGCATTGGTATCCACGGTACGAAGTGCACCCGACTGCGAACTGTCCGTCCAGTCCGTCCAGTCCGTGGTGTCAGAAAGGCAGTTAATCAGTTAAACGATCCAACAGAACATTTCGTAGGTCGCGAACACACACAACAACCCTCCACGTGCTCCGGCGCGATCGTCAAGACCGCACCGGAACCGTCCGTCAACTCAGTTTTTCACGATGCCGGTCATCAACACCACTTCAAAGTCGCTGCCCTTGAGCGCCTTCAAGGAGTTGATCTCGTTGTCGTTCCAACGCGAATCCGCCGTGCCGGATACGTACCAATCGCTTCCGTTGTCG
>JBDTTO010000061.1:0-9777 GCA_039930585.1 Gemmatimonadaceae bacterium | reverse complement strand
CATCAGCCCGAAAACGGTTGACAGTTACAAACAGCGCATCAACGAAAAACTTGGCATTTCACATCGTAGCGATTACGTGGAATTTGCGCTGAGCATCGGAATTCTCAGTGCCACGAATTCCCCCGCCGGAGTGCGCGGTAAAACGGACCCCTGATGCTCACGACCCGACTGGGTGAGGATCAGCGGTTTGTTACGCGAACCCTTCGACTCGTAATTGCAGCTCTGCTTGTGTTGGCCGTCGACGCCATTTACGACGTGGTTGTTGAGCGGAGCGTTCTTGTGTGGATCGAGTTGGGTGTGTTGCTCATCGCCATCGTGCTTATCGAAGTCGTGCTCCGCCGCCAGGCGACGATCGAGTCGTTGACCAGAGCGCAACGACAGCTGAATGCAGAACTCCGTGCCTCGGAGGCCAAGTTCTCCGGCATCCTCGCAATTGCAGCCGACGCCATCATTGTCGTTGACGATACCCAGACGATCATGCACTTCAATCACGGTGCCGAAACCATCTTCGGCTACTCGGACGATGAAGTCGTTGGCCAAAAGCTTTCGCTGCTGCTGCCACCACGATATCGCGCAACGCATCAGGGACACGTCAATGCGTTTGCGGCGAGCGGCGAAAGTGCTCGTCGTATGGGACATCGACGGGCGGTCTCAGGATTGCGCAAGGACGGGACGGAATTTCCCGCCGAAGCCGCCATCTCGAAACTTCAGGCAGCCGACGCGCGCCCGATTTTCTCAGTCGTGCTGCGCGATATCACCGAACAAAAGTTTGCCGAGGACGCCGAACGTTTCATCGCGCATTCAATCGGGCAGATGACGGGCAGTCTCGACGAAATCACGGTGGCCCAGCGAGTCGTGGAGGATGCAGTTCCAATGCTGGCCGACGCGTGTGTCATTGAGATCGGTGAGAGCCCGGGGACGCACAAATTCTGTCACGCCGCGGATGATCGCGTTCGAAGTGCGCTGATTTCTCTCGCCGAAGAATATGACGAGAATGAGTCAAACCTTTTCGGTGCAACGGACACCGCCCACGCATCAGTGGTCACTCCACCCGAACCGATTGAGATGCTGTCAATCGCTGACGCCTGCACGAATGCGGACGTCCGCGACCTCTGGAATGCTGTTGCTCCGAAAAGTCGATTGACGTTCCCGCTGACGGTGGGTGGACGAACCATCGGACACCTGGCCTTCTTCGACCTCGGCACGCGCGTCGATCGGTTCAGGGCGCACGTGCGTCCCTTCGTTGAAGAATTCACGCGAAGTGCCACCCTCGCTATCGACAATTCCCAACACTATTCGGAGGCCCGGCGTGCGACGCGCGTGCGCGACGAAGTGCTGGCGCTTGTCTCGCACGACCTGCGCAACCCACTGGGCGCCATCGCAATGTGCGCGCGTATCATGCGCGAAGCCCCCACCAACGATCGCGCCGAGATGGACCGGATGGTGAGTGCGATTGCAGAATCGGCGGTGTGGATGCAGCGCTTGATTCGCGATCTGCTGGACGTCACTTCAATCGAAGCCGGACATCTGTCTGTCGACCGGCAGCCGGCGGTCGCATCGCTGTTGGTGAACAGTGCGGTTGGTCTGCTGAGAGCAGAACTCGCGACCAAATCACTCAATATTGTCGTCGATGTTCAGGATGATCTGCCAACCATCATCGTGGACGGCAATCGCATTGTGCAGGTGTTGTCAAACCTCATTGGTAACGCCGTCAAGTTCACGCCCACGGGCGGACAAATTTCATTGACGGTGTCCGAAACAGACGAGGGCGTGCTCTTCGCCGTTGCCGACAACGGAATCGGAATTGCGCGTGAGATGCAGTCAATGATATTCAACCGATTCTGGCAGGAACGTCCTGCGGGACAAAATGGTCACGGTCTTGGCCTGGCAATTTCCCGGGGCATTGTTGAAGGGCACGGAGGGAAACTCTGGGTCGACAGCGAACTGGGCAAAGGCAGTGTTTTCAAGTTCCTGATTCCAATGGACCACGCACCGACACTGGTTTCAGTTGCGGGCGTTTAAGGCGTCTGCAGGCGTCACGAGCAGGGAGCATTCGGCAATACGCAGCAATGCAGTGGGAACGCTTCCAAGGTTCGAAGGCGTGTTTGAATCGGACGATTTGCCCAGCGCCAACAGGTTCACGTCATGCGAATGCACCAGCAGTCTCAGTTCCGGTACAACCGCGCCCGTGAGCAAAACGATTTCTGTCTGCAAATCCCAATTTGATTGAATGCTGGTTTGCAAACGGGTCAACGTGTCCGCAATGCTATCGTTGTAAAGGGCACAGAGTGAGGCTGGCGTGCCCCTGCGTGACAACGAATGCGGACACACGTGTGCGAGGAGCAATCGACCGCCCGGACGCGTGATTGCGGCGGCTGCGTGCAAAGCTGCGATGCTGGCACGAGTGAAATCAATTCCAACTGCTACTGAAGCCGGAAGTGCACGCGTTGTGGATGCGATGCCCAGCACCGGGACGTTGGCACGTTGCATCACGACCAGTGCGGTTTCGTCGCGAAACAGGCGATCCACTAATTCGTGAGGGCGCATACCAATGACGATCATTTGCGAGTTCATACTGTCGGCGGCCTTCACGATCTCAATACCGGCATTTCCGTACGCAACGCTTTGCTTCCAGGTACAGGCGCCCGAATCCACAGCATCATTTTTGCAGTGCGAATCGCATGTCGGACCGCATGCATTTCCATCATCCGTGGCGCGCGTGGGTGGATTGAATGGCGAAGGCGGCAAAACTGTAATGGTGGATCCGGACAGCTGCCGCTGATGCGCCACTAATCGCGCGAGTACCTCCGCATTGGAAGCGGCTGGTGATCCATCCGAAGCGAAGAGCAGTCCTGCCTGGAAGTCGACCGAGCCGCTCTGCAGCTTCGCTTCGGCCAACGGAATGCGGGCGTGCGCTGCGAGACGGTTGACTGGTCCGGACACTGTTTCTCCTGTGTGAGTAATACGGAATCCTATTGTCTCCATTCCACGGTTCTGTGGGAAAAATGATGATTCGATGTAGGGATTTTGCCGTCCATTCGCTCGGTCGGCGCAGTCGCGCGGACCTACACCTTTTCCCCTACGAAGATTGCGGAAATTTCCTGACTGTCTCAGTGCCAGGTGGGACCGACCTTATACGAGCAAGGCGTTGACGAGAACGTCCCCGCCAATCGTACGGCGCCCACACTCTGATGATCCGGCGATCCATGCACTCGGCAATTTCCCAGGACCCAACATTGTCAGTCACGCAGAAGCCCGACAGCGCGCACCATCATGCCGAAGGCAAAGGTCATGGACCCGTCATGCTTGCGACGAGCGGATTGAATGCACCGCATGTTGCCGCAGCGATGGCACGACGCGCGGCCAACGCGTGGGGAGTGCCACTCAAAGTTATTTCCGTGGTGGAGCCTTCTGTCGCTGGAGATTGGCTCATGGGTGTTACACCAATTCCTGTAGTCGTGCGTGAAGATTACACCGGCGAACGTACGCAGCAGGTCCGCAAATTTCTCTCGCACACGGTGCTCGCGATGGAGCCGTACGAGTTGACGGTGCGGTACGGTCCGACCGTTCCGGAAATCGCACTGTTGGCTCAGGAGACTGACGCAAAACTGATCGTGGTCGGAGCGGCACCTCATATGTCGCGCCACCAACTGCGCACTGGCGATGTCGCTGTGCATTTGTTGCGGACTGCGAACTGCCCAGTGGTATCAGTTCTACCGCCTGTGAACGACGGATTCGAGCGCGTTGTTGCCGCGGTGGATTTTTCGCCGGCAAGTATTCGCGCCGCACGCGTGGCCCTCAGCCTGATGCAGGAACGTGGCACTTTTGTTCTGTTACACGTCCGCGCACCCAATCCGTATCTGACGGTTAACGAGTTGGAAGCGTTTGCGCTTGCGGCAACAGATGAGAAAGAGAAACTGGACCGGCTGTGTGCAGCATTTTCGAAGTTCGCGCCTGCGGGCATCGAGCTCAAGACGGAGTGCGTTGTCGGTGATCCGGAATACTCCATTCTTGACTACACGCAGAAAACCAACGCCCAACTGGTAACGGTAGGTACGCACGGCGCCGGTGTGCTTGAGCGGTTGTTTATCGGCAGTGTGGCGGAGGCCGTTTTTCGTTCGGCAATGTGCTCAGTCCTTGGCGCCGGCATCCCACACACCGTCGAATCATTTGACATGCAGTTGGTGATGTCCGGCAATGCGACCAGCATGGACGATGAACTCTGGTCACGATGCCTCGCCGATTTTTCCAAACGCAACATGGGTCGTCTCGCACGACTCGAAGTGGATGATCACGGTCTTGGCGCACAGACACAAGCGTCCGGTTACGAATTTTACGGTGCCATGTACGATGCACGCGCGCGGTGCCTGACAATAATGCTCGATGCAAGCACGAACGTGCGCGATCATTTGTCGAGATCAATTACCGGCGCGTCGCGGATCACGATAAAGCAGAATGCTGCGCGGAAAGATACCGCACTCATCATTCAGTCAGGCGCGTCCAAATCGATTTTGAGTTTTCGGGACGACGATTGAGCGAAGCAGACCGCATCGCGGACAAACAGCACACGAAGCGTATGCGCAAAGTCTTGCGGAGCACGTCAACAACGACTCGACTCGCACAACACACAAAAACTGCCCGGAGCAGAAAATGTCATTAACAGATGCCGCCGCACCGCTGGATCAAAGCGCAATCAACGAAACACCGGTCAACGGCATGGCGATGGCTGGTTCCGCGGCGCCGGTGGTCGCTCCGACAGCAGCAATTCGCGTGATGCTGGTCGATGATCATCGCATCATGCGTGAAGGGTTGCGCGCGCTTTTGCGTTCCGCGAACGACATCACCGTTGTCGGAGAGGCCGCAAACGGTCCGGAGGCAGTAGCGCTGTTGCCGCAGCTCTCTCCGGACGTCGTCGTGATGGATCTGAGCATGCCTGGCGGCGGCGGTTCGGATGCGACACGAATCATCTCGGCGTCCAAAAACGCACCCAAGGTGCTGATCCTCACCATGCACGAAGAAGCCGAATATCTTGTGCCACTTCTGGAACTTGGTGCACGCGGGTTTCTCACCAAGGACGCCGCAGAACAGGAGCTTGAACTCGCAATCCGGACGGTTGCAGCGGGCGAAGTGTACGTGCGCGCCAAAGTAGCGCGGTTGCTTGCAGCGCGAATCGGCGCATTCAGCGCAGAGGACGCGGAACAGGAACTTCGCTCGAAATTTCAGGGGCTGAGCGCTCGCGAGCGCGAAGTGTTGCGTCTGGTGGCGCAGGGGTTCAACGGTCCGGAGATTGGTCGCACGCTGAACATCACTTCGAAATCGGTCGATACCTACAAAGCGCGCATCGAGAAAAAGACCGGCATCAAGCACCGGTCTGATTACGTCAAGTTTGCAACCGCGGTAAGCCGTCTGGCGGGCTTCAACAGCGAGAGTTAAGGCCGATCGGCCGGCGCGCGTGCACTCTCGGCAATCCTGGCTACACGCCAGGTGCCATGCGTCGGCTGATGAAAGATCTCGCTGCCTTCGCTCGTAAATGTCCCCTGAATTGAATTCTGTTCAACGACGCCGATAAAGTGCGTTCGCAATATGCAGGCGCAGCGCGGATCCGAATATGGGTCCATTTCCCCGCGCACTTCATGACCGGCCGCCTGAACAAATCGAATGGTCAGCATTGTCATTGGACGGGTGCGTACCGCCATGTTCGCGCTTGTTTCGTTGCCGCGTACCTCAAGCGCTCGATTGTCACTCATGACAACTTCGCCAAACGCAGAATCGGTTCCGGCCTTGAGCGTGAAGCCAATCGTACCGGAGCGTCCGGTTTCTTCGCTGATGTACTCACCCTGCCATTGCCCGGCGATGCGATCCAGCGCACGCGGAGTTCCAATGACGGGGACGGGTGTGCCGGAAAACGCACACGCGCTCAGAAGAGCGATCGGCAACGCAAGCAGCGAACGATTCATGATCAAGGCTCAAACCGGAGTTCAGTTTTTCCGCTCTTGTTTGCGACGACAAACCCGCAATCCGTACCAAGTCGGTCGGTGAGCAGTTCTGCGCTTACTACCCGCGGAACGTTATGCGTGATGTGCCGGCCATGATCGGTTGAATCGGCCATGGCCATGATCTGCACGGATTCGTCGGTGGGATCGTAGTCCAGCCCACTGAAAACCACTCGCGAACACAGGCTCTGTTGTGCGCCGTTCATGTTTTCACTGGCCAGACTCATGATACGGCCGGAATTACGAACCGAAAATTGTGCGAGATGCGCAGAGAGTTGCTCACGCGGCATGCTTCTGCGCTGCAGATCGTCTGCGTCGTCGTCGTCCGAAACACGATGGCGGATAAACGTGGCCGGTACGCACAGATACGATCCGTTCAATCTTCGTGACAGGCTCGAAGCAACACTGCCCAGCAGAAAGCGGTTGACCAGTCCATATCCGTGTGTGGACGTCGCAATCAGATCCGCCTGCAAGGACTCAGCGAACTCCAGCAGTTTGTCGGCGGTGTCGCCTACCAGCGATATCGTTTCGACGACCTGGTGTTCGCCGACATGCATTTGAGCAATTACTTCTTCGTTCATGCCGGGCATCGCACTTTCCAGCGATTGCATCCACGCCGCCGCAGCGGATGGAAGCAGCCCCTCGACGGGTCGCACATGCACGAGAAATAAATGCGCTGCCGGATCGGCGATCGCTGCGGCTACACGCGCCGCCTGAATGCTGTACGGGCTGTAGTCCATCGCGATCACAACGCGTTTGAAGCGAGCTGGCGCGTCTTCGACCACAGCGAGCACTGGGCGGTCCAGCGTGCGCGCAAGTTTCAAGGTGCGCTCGTTGCTCGTCCAGCATTTTGCCGACGGACGACAGCCGCGTCCGATGATCACGAGCTGTGCCTGGCGTTGATCCGCGAACGTTTTTACGAGATCGTCAAAATTTCCGCCGGCAATCGTTGTTGGCCAAGCAGAGCCTGCGGTTACGGTGCGAATGCGTTGATCTTCAACCGCAGTTTCCAGCTCCTGTTGCTGCGCCTCTGCGAAGCCCGGCGGTGCAGGAAGCCCAGCGGTAAAATCAATAAGTTTCGGAAACTCCTCGTCGAACACCGACAACACAGACACGTCGGCGTCCAGTGCGCTGACGAGTTGTGATGCCACTCGTACAGCGCCGTCGGACGTTTTTCTCCCACGCGTTGCCAGGACAACTGGTGAGAGGTTGAGGTCACTCGCGCTGATGCTCATGCCTGCGCCACCAGACAATCGTTCACATGGAGCACGCCCGGCGAGTGCCATGCAGCGTCGGTCACGATTTGTCGTTCGGCAAGTGAACTCACCGCGCCACTGAGCGTGACTGTCGATCCGAGGACCTCAATGGTCAACGCTGCGGTTTCGACGTTCGCGTGTTCGGTTAGCGCTCGTGCAATGTGTCGTTGAACGTCGCGCACGTTGGCCAAGGGCACTACACAGAGCGCGTTTATCACACTTCGCACGCCTTTCAGGTACTTAACCACGTGTTCAGCTTGCGCGCGCTGATAGAACCACGCAACACTGCCATTGAGCGTCACCACGCCGTCTGTCACGGTGCAGTCTACTCGCTGGTCGCCGACCTGCTCGTCGTCGTTCATCGCTCTGGTGACATCCGCCCGGATCGCGTCATCCGACCGTTGTGAGACCTCGTCCCGCCGAAACGCGAGTAGCGACGGGTCAGGGGACGGTGTCAGCGACGGAAACGGTGTAAAAGGCGGAAAGACGCCCTGGGCTGGTTGGAGTTCCTGTTTCATAGTCGGTTGAGCAAAGCGTTGGTGCTGCTGAAAATCTCACGCGTGCACACTCGCGTCTTTCAGGCTCCGGGGATGTAGGAGAATCCCGGAATTCGTGCGGGGTAAGTTTCCATTTCATGCGGTGCAGCCGACCACATCCGAGGAGCAGTGAATCCCCTACAGCGCCTCGGCGAAAGCCCGACTGACTGTAGTCGCGCGGAGAGTCATTGTCCCCGACAGCTGTGGCAGTACTTCTCTCAACCGATCACGCGCATGCTGCTGGAAGCGACACAAGAAAACGCGAGCACTCGAAGTCGAAACGTGATCGCGGCGCTCGCAGTCATCGCGATCATTCTGCATCTGCTCTTTGACAAGATTGGTTTAACGACTGGCCCGGCCGGAATCGCCTGGGCGCAGTGGCCACTGCTGGTGGCAATCGTCTGCAGCCTGCCGCTCTTGCTGACGCTCGTGCAATCGATGCTGCGTATGCAATTCGGAGCCGATTTGTTGGCCGGTATTTCGATTGTAACGTCGGTGATTCTGGGACAGTATCTCGCCGGCACACTGGTGGTGCTGATGCTCGCGGGCGGTCAGGCTCTGGAATCGTATGCGGTCAGGCGTGCGTCGTCTGCGCTGGGCGCGCTCGCGCGGCGTCTCCCCGCGATTGCGCACCGAAAGGTGTCCGATGCAATCGCTGACATTCCACTGGGTGATGTTGTGGTTGGCGATACGCTCGTTGTTTTTCCGCATGAAATGTGCGTCGCCGACGGAACGGTACTCGACGGCCGCAGCACGATGAACGAAGCGTATCTGACTGGTGAGCCGTTCATGATCGCCAAGGTTCCGGGCGCTGGTGTGCTTTCGGGCGCCATCAATGGCGAAGGCGCGCTGCAAATTCGGGTCGAGCGTGTCGGCGCGGACTCGCGTTATGGTCGCATCATGCACGTCATGCGCGAATCCGAGCAACATCGTCCGCGCATGCGGCGTCTGGGTGATCAAATCGGCGCGATATACACGCCAGTGGTTGTGATCATTGCGCTGGCGGCATGGTTTCTCAGTGGCGATGTCATGCGTTTTCTCAGCGTCCTCGTTGTGGCAACGCCATGCCCGCTGCTCATCGCCATTCCGGTCGCGATCATCGGCGCAGTTTCCGTCGCGGCCCGGCGCGCCATCATCATCAAGGATCCCGCGTCACTCGAAATGATTGATCAGTGCACGGTTGCGATCTTCGACAAAACGGGAACGCTTACGTACGGCGATCCACAGCTGGTAGACATAGTCGTGCCAGCTGGATTCGTTGCGAACGAAGTGTTGCCACTCGTCGCGAGTCTCGAGTTATACTCGCGACATCCATTGGCCGCTGCAATCGTTCGTCGCGCCACCGAACTCGATCTGCCGCTTCTGGAAACTGCCTCGATGAGCGAGGCACCGGGGCAGGGACTCGCGGGCGTCGTCGACGGTAAACAAGTGCAGGTGACCAGTCGCACGAAGTTTCTGTCCGAACATCCCGAGCAATCGGAGAGCGTTCCGCCAATGCTTGGCGGTCTGGAATGTGTCGTACTGATCGGTGGAAAGTTTGCCGCGCTCCTCCGTTTCCGCGATGCGCCTCGAAGCGACGGCGCCGAGTTTGTTCGCCACCTCGGTCCGCGCCACCAATTCAAACGCGTGTTGCTCGTGTCGGGCGATCGTGCGAGTGAAGTGGAGTATCTGGCGAAAGCGGTCGGCATCACGGAAGTGTACGCCGGCCAGAGTCCCGAACAAAAGCTTGCGCTGGTGCGCGAGGAGACAAGTCGTGCGCGAACCCTGTTCATGGGAGACGGCATCAACGACGCACCGGCGCTCACCGCGGCAACCGTTGGAATTGCATTCGGACATGCGAGTGACGTGACAACCGAAGCGGCGGGAATTGTGATTCTCGACAGCTCGCTCGAGCGCGTGGACGAAGTGTTGCATCTGGGTCGACGAATGCGCCGAGTGGCGTTGCAGAGTGCTGTTGGGGGCATGTTGGCCAGTCTCGTGGCCGTGTTCGTC
>JBDTTO010000060.1:0-9792 GCA_039930585.1 Gemmatimonadaceae bacterium | reverse complement strand
CCAACTTCAGCGCTTCTGCTGCTGCCTGTGTATCGCCGAGTTTCGCGGCTTTTTCGATTATCAGATTTGATGCGCTGTAACGGCTTGGTGGCTGTTGCGCTCACTGTCGCACTTTCCGGCACTGTGCAAGCACAGTCCAGTGGCGACGATTCTTCGTTTCCCCGCAAAACAAACACGTCCGAAGCGCAGCAGGCACGCCAGGCGCAGGACGCGTTTGAGCAGACACACCGCCAGGGATTGCGATTCTACAACGGCGGTGCCGATGCGACATGCGAAGAAGAAATCGGGCGTATCTGTTACTGGAACAACAACGGCGACGTGCCCGCTCCCGCCGAACGCAGCGACGCAAAGGTTGAACGCACCCAACTGATCAGCATTCTTGAACGCGCGACGAAAGTTTCTTCGGACGACGATTGGATCATGGGAATGCTGGTGCGATACGACATTGAAGCTGATCGCCCTGACTCCGCGTTAAAAGTTGCACGCGCGTGCACTGGTACGGCATGGTGGTGCTCTGCACTGCAGGGACTCGCGTTGCACACGCTCAACGATCATGCTGCGGCAACGGCGGCGTATCAGAAGATGCTGAACACGATGCCGGCCAACCTGCGCTGCTCGTGGACAGAAATTGGATTGTGGCTTTCGTCAGATTCGGCGTCGCAGCGCGCGTATCGCGCACGGCCGTGTGAAGAGCGGATGAAAAGCGACATGAAATTATTTCGCCTGGCGCAGCCACTGTGGAGTTTGCCCAGCAACGACTTGTACAACGAGTTGCTGGCCCGCCACACCATGTCGACGGTACACGGAATGGGACGTATTCCGTATGACATTGGCTGGGGAAACGACTTGCTGGAATCGCAGGTGCGATACGGTTGGCCGGTCAACTGGTCCGTGCAGAACGGTGGTGTCGGCGATCCACGTCCGCCCAGCGTGATTGGTCATGAACCAACGCCAAGTTACGATTTCCTCGCCAGCACAACTGCGCTGGCGAATCCATTCAGTGCAACATCAGCTGACTGGCCGTTGAACCGCAAAAAGGCGCGCATGCGGTACGCGCCGCGATACGCGTCGGGTTACGGCATTCCTCCGTATCAGTTTGCACGTTTTCGTCGTGGCGACAGCACAGTCGTTGCCGGCGCCTATCGTTTGATTCGCGAACTGGAAATGGGACGCGCACCGTACAACGCGGCGCTCGTTCTCGATGCCCTCGATGGCAAAGATCCGATCGTGGTGAAGCGCGACAACGCGCCTGCCAACGCGGCATTGCTCGCAACGATTGGCGCAACGCCGTTTGTCGCGAGTCTCGAAATTGTCGCGCCAAACGGACGGCGTGCCGCTCGTGTTCGCGAGGCTGTGCAACCATTGCCGGCGACACGTATGGTGTCGGACATTCTGTTGACGACGACGGGCGATCCGTCGGCGCGCCCGAGTCTCGAAACTGCGGCATCCATGGCATTTGGTGGCGCGGATATTGATGGCGGCACAACGATCGGTATCTATTGGGAGAACTACCTGAACGTGACTCCTGCTGCACCAGGAACCACACTCATTCGTGCAACACGTGTCGGCGCAAGTTTCCTGCAACGCTTTACCAGCGCGTTGAAACTGTCAAAGGCGGTGCAGCCCGTATCGCAACGCATTCAGGATCCAGGTCGTCCCGATGGTGGTCCTGGCCGCAGCATTGCGCTGTCGTGGCCACAGGTGCCCGATGGCGATTATCTGTTGACGCTGGTTGTACAGAATGCGTCAGGCCGCGACAGCACCTCAACGTTGATTCGAGTACGCGATCGCAAGTAGCGAACAGCTGCAGCAGCTTCACAGTAGGTACAAATTCAAAGGCCGGGCGTTCTGTTGAACGCTCGGCCTTGCTGCAATTCTGAGCTACTTAACGTGTGGTGATTAACGCTTGCTGTTGTGCGGTTCGAGAACAAGCAACCCAACTGGATTTCCGAAATCACTGCTGCCCAATGGCAGGCCTGGAGGTGCAATCCAATCACCACCGTCAGCGCGCACCGTCAGTCGATGCGCACCAGCCGCCAATTTGAGTTCGGCGCGCCAGCGTCCGTCGCCACCACGATTCATGCTGGTGATAGTCCACGCGGTTGCGTCGCCCATCAATTCAACAGAACCAGCCGTAGGTGCATCAATGACCATCTGCACACGGTATGACGCATCAACACCACGCAGCGTCGCCGAAGAATCGGGAAGCACGATTACCGAATCAAGCGTTTCGATGACACGACTTTCGAATCCAAGAATTCCACCGAGCGCTGTTTCACCATGTCGGTTGCGAAACGGAACGCGCGCGAGGCTGACACCCAGAGCAAACACTGGAGCAACGCGGCTGTGGCGATTAAGTGCGGCATCGTCACTGAGCGCCGTGCTTCCAACAGACGACGGACTTGTACTTGCCGAGCCGATTGCAGAAAGCCACGCTGTGAGCGGCTGCGTTACTGCGAGTGAAGCGACGGCGGGCGACACGCGCGGGCGAGTGGCAACGCCGTCTTTCGTAATCCACGAGTACAGCGGCGCAGAGATTGAAGTCAGCCACGCGGTTGAACCCGTGCGCCAGCCAAGCGAAGCAAGACCAGTCGCAATTTCCCGGCGTTGCACTGCGCGAAGCGTGCGAACAACCGGTTCGGAGTTTGGCGTGCTGATAACTGGAAGGTTGTTGAGCGGTTGAATGCTGATCGTTTGCGTCGTCACGCGTGTGGCGCGTTCAACCGCCATTCCGAGCGACATGTCAAACCCGTGCGCGGATCCAAGCATGCCGCTTTCGACGCGGGCAATCGAACCGATGTCAACGCGTCGTGATACTGTGGTATCGACAGTTGCGCCGTCCAATCCAGTTGCAGGCGAATTCGGAGCAAATGATGACAGCCCGATTCCGCCAAGCGCACCAGCGCGACCGTAAGCAAACGCTCCCCAGGTACGAACACCGTTCATGCGACCGGTGGCGCGAAGGGCCAATGCTCCCTCGGCCGATGAGTTGCTGTGCACGCCATCGCGCATTTGCCAGTAGCCCATGCCGATCGCGGTCAATTTCACGCTGCCCAATCGACCAAGGGGCTGTGTCAGTCCCATGAACAGCTGCTGCCCGGGCGGAGTGGTGTTGTCTTCGCCCGATGACATTCCCGTCAATCCCATCAGCGAAACGGTCGCTGAATTCGTGATTGCGGGAACAGCCGATGAGGGGGACACCGGAGAAGCTGAGCCGCGGGTTCCGCTGCTTTGGGCATGCGCCGTCACTGGGTGTGCGGCAAGTGACGCTAGCACACATGAACTAACCCAGGATCCTGCCCACGCCGCGATTTTCTTCAATCGGAGCTTTGAATCAGTGGGCGGTCGGCGAAGAATCGTCACGATGCGTCGGGAGGACTCGGCGGACGGGGAGTGACCGGTTTGGCTGTCCCGTTTTTCTGGGCGCCAGCAACATTGTCTTTAATGTAGCGCTTCATGGCATCCTGTGCCATCCCTGGCCCGCGTTCCGAGTTGCGTGCCACCAGGGACTGGAGGCCATTCAGGCTTTCGTCGGTGCGGTAGGTCTTCGCGAGCGTCAGCACGGCATCGCGAGCATCGTTCATTGAAATGCCGCGTCGCGCGATGTCTACGAAGACTACGATGGCTCCGACTGCCGATCCGCTCGCCGGCCGTGTCGCACGAATTGCCTGCAGCGCTTTGCCATCCGCACCCATTCTAAGCGCGTCGGCACCACTGGACAGTTCGCTCTCGGTTGAGTTTTCACCCAAAGCGGCTCGTGCATCGAGCATTGCGACGTACGTGTCGTGAACGTTGGTCAGGATTTTCGTAGTTGACGCTCGGCGCGCTGCCCCTTCGTACGCCTTGTTCACCAAGTACGCCGTGGGAATTTTATGGGCGGCCGCAGTGTCTAGAAGGACACGCAGGGCTCCGGCCGTGACGCTGTCAAAACGCGACGGATCGAACTTTCCGGGCTGAACTGGTTGGCTTTCTTGCCCCATTCCCGCTGCTTGTTGTGCTCGATCGTGCAGGCTTGCCGAATCCGCGGCAAATGGATGCGCCGGGGATACAGCGGACAGTAGAGCACCAACAATCAGCGAAACTGCAATCACTTCGCGCCTTCCTCCACGACCACAGCGTTTGCGGGACCATATCCGACGTCGGGAATCTGCGGCGCCAGCGGATCAACCACCCACTGCTTGCCGTTCACTACATACGCATAAACGTGGCGTCCTGGTAAGAGCGCGACCTTGGCTGACCATTCGCCATTGGTACCGCCCTTCACCATCGGAGTGGCGCTTGCATCCCACCCGTTGAAGTCGCCGACGACGGACACATTTGCGGCGAGGCCTTTGGGAAGTCGCAAGTCAAACTTTACGCCGCCATCGACCGAAACCGTGGCACCGATTGGCGTGGCGTTGGCAACATCCACCGCGTTTGCAGCGCTCTGTTCGGCAACCGGAGTTCGAGTGCGCAGCGTAACCGACAGGAGAAGTGCGGCGGCGATGGCGGCTGTGCCGAGCATCCAGTGGCGGCGTGAAATTGACGACGCGGCCGGCACAGCCTCGCCAGCGGACGCTCGTTCGAGGACCACGCGAACACAGCGAGCTACGGCTCCGGCTTCGGCGACGGGCGTGTTTTGATAGGCCGAGATCATTCGAGCCTTGAGCTCGAGATCGTCCGGCGCGTCGCCACCGTTTAGCGGAAGGATATTGTCATCACTCATCAGAAGGCTCCTGGCCCAACAAGGCTCGCAAGCGCTCACTGCCGCGTTTGACTCGCATCTTCAACGCAGATTCTCCTACCCCGGTCATCGCAGACATCTCCGTATATTCGAGGCCTTCGGCGTACTTGAGCAGCAGAGCTTCACGTTGTGCAGGATCGAGCTGAGCGAGCGCCCTGGTGAGCGCGACGTCTTGTATACCAGTAGGAGGTCCGTCGGGGGGCGCCGCAGCGCTTTCGATGGCAACCTCGTCCTGAATGAATCTTCGGCCTCGCCGTCCACGGGACGTCAGGGCATTACGACACTGATTGGTGAGGATGCGAAAGAGCCATCCCCGGAACTGATCACGTTCGTCATACCGGGCAAGCGCGAGATACGCACGCAGGAAAGTCTCCTGAATTACGTCCTCGACGTCTGCGCGTTCTCCCATCATGCGATAGGCAAATCGCCAGCACCCGTCGTAGTACCGCGCCACAAGTTGACTGAATGCTTCCGAGTCACCGTTGCGGGTCCGCGTCACGAGTTCCGCGTCTGTCATCGCTGAACAACACCATAGAACGAAAGGGCGTCACGCATCGTCCCACCTCGGCGCAAATTCTGCCGACCGGGCCGTAAAGCCGAGTTCGTTATTTGGAACCTGCTGATGCCGCCACCATGGAAAAGAGCGCGCTGAAGATCAGGAACAGGACAACCGGCCGCAGGCTGACCCCACCTATTCGTTGGAGGCGTGACAGGGCAACGTCTTCGGGTACCTGTTGCAGCGTGACAACCATTGATGCGGCGCGGGCACGCCTGAATAGGAACCAATTGGCCGTTCCGCCCGCCGCGATGCAGGACGACACGCCCACCGCCGCCAACATCATGACGTACTGCATGGCTTCGGGCGATTCAGGATTCTGGAGCACCGACGAATCGGTGTTGGTCACTACCAAACCGAAGAAGAGGTTGGGCAGGAACGCGAAGAGGATCCCGGCCGCATACAGTTTGCGGTACCAAAACCAGAAGGGCGAGCCCAGTGCTGCCGCCCAGTTCCACGTGGGCGTAAACGCAGGATCAACAAAAAACCGAGCGAGCTTCGCGCGATACGTCGATTCCCAGCGCGGGCCAATGTACGCCGCCATTCGTTCATCACTGAATGGCGTAGTCGCGCTGCGTTTGGTCGCCCAGCGTGGCAATTCATTGTTGGGTTGTGGTGTACCCGGATCCTTATCGCCCGACGTATTCGATTGGTCGGAAGAAGAATTGTCGGAAACACCATTGTCTTGCATAGCCATATCTACGATACCCGCTTGCGTGCCGGCTGTTGCTGGCTGAGGCAGTGCAAAGTACCGAGTCCCCAGACAAGGTCGACGGAATGAATTCCAACGACCTGTCGATCGGGGAAACACCCGGCCAGCGTGTTAAGTGCGACGCGATCGTTCACATCATTGAAGGTTGGAACGATGACGACGTTGTTCGCGATGTAAAAATTTGCATAACTGGCCGGCAGTCGTTGTCCATCCATGACAACTGCGCGCGGATACGGCAACGTCACTATGCGCAAAGGTTGATTGCGTGCATCACGTGCCGATTGCAGCCGCTTGAGGTTGTCCAGCGATCGATGATGATTTTCATCAGCGGGATCTTCTTCGTGCGCAAGTACGATGACACCCGGCGCCACAAAACGTGCAATGTCGTCCACGTGTCCATGCGTGTCGTCGCCGACACAGCCTTCGCCGAGCCAGATAGTGTGTGAAATGCCGAGGTATTGCAGAAACGCGTGTTCGTACGCTTCGCGGCTGAGTCCCGGATTTCTCACCTGCACGTCGGACAACAACCACTCTTCGGTAACGAGCATGGTGCCGAGTCCATCGGTTTCGATGCCGCCGCCTTCGAGCACGAGACGTTGTCCATTGTCAGGACGCCGCGCTTCGATACGTTCGAGTCCCGCGATTGCGGCGACTTTTTCGGGCACATGCGAATCGAGCGCGAAGTTGTCGTACTTGCTCCACGCGTCGAATCCCCAGTGCACAAGCGCGACAGAACCGTCTACGCGATGCACGCCAGTTGGTCCGGAATCACGCAACCACACGCGATCGGTTGGTTGAACGTGCAATCGATACTGTGCCGGACTTACGCCATGCAGCGATAGACAACGCTCGGCATCTGCGCGCACATCATCGTTGTGGCAGAAAATCTCGACACGCTCGTGCGCCGACAACGCGCGCACGATTTCTGCGTACACCCAGGGAATTGGTTCAAACTTTCCGGGCCAATCCGGCTCGTGATACGGCCAACCGATCCACGTGGCATCGTGTGGTTCCCACTCCGCCGGCATGCGCAACACGTTGGCCGGATCGATGCGCGGCATGCGCGCGCGACCAACCAACGTGTCCTGGAGCGAATTGTATGACACTACGGATTTCCCAGCCAGCGCTGCGTGATGGGCGCATAGGCATCAATGCGGCGATCACGGAGGAACGGCCAGTTGCGCCGCGTTTCTTCAACGAGCGCGAGGTTGCAATCGGCAACAAGCACGGTGGGTTCAGTATCCGCTTGCGCGAGAAATCGTCCGAACGGATCGGAGATAAATGACTGGCCAAAAAACTCGATTCCGTTTGTGCCCGCTTCATCTTCGAAACCAACACGATTGGGCGACACAACAAACACGCCGTTCGCGATAGAGTGCGAACGCTGCATGATGCGCCACGCTTCGGCCTGTGCGTGACCGAAGTGCGCCTTCTCGTGCGGATGCCAACCGATTGCTGTTGGATAAAACAAAATTTCTGCGCCGAGCAGCGAGGTGATGCGCGCGCCTTCGGGATACCACTGATCCCAGCAAATGAGCACGCCAATGTTTGCGTACTTCGTGCGCCACATGCGAAAGCCGTTGATGCCCGGATGTGTATCGGTGCGAAGGTCACCCGTCACATCACCTGGTGCGAAGTAGTACTTCTCTTCGAAGAGCGGATCGTGCGGGATGTGCATCTTGCGATACGTGCCAAGCAGTGTGCCGTCGGCGTCAATCACTGAGGCCGAGTTGCGATACAAACCGGCGGCCTGCCGCTCGTAGAATGGCACGACTAATACCACTTCCAATTCCTGCGCAAGTGTTTGCATGCGCTGAATTGTTGCGCCGTCAACTGGTTCGGCGAGATCGAATCGATCCATGCGCAAACTTTTGCAGAAGTACGGCGCGTTGAACAGTTCCTGCAACGAAATTATCTGAGCACCGCGATCGGCAGCTTCGCGAATGCGCACAATGGTGCGCTCGAGATTCGCGTTGAGATCGTCGGAGGCGGATTCCTGAATGAGGCCAACAGAAACTGTATGCGAAGCCATGTCACCACGGGATTGAGCGAATGCTGGTCAGCGAATGCGGATCGCGCACTTCAGATGCGTCTTGCTGCCTCTACTACCACTCAGGAACGCGAGCGTTTCGAAATGGGTTTGGCTTGGGACGCCTCGGGCGCGGGAGTCGTTTCCAGTACTGGTGTAAGATACGCAAGCAGAACGCGTCGCAGGTCGTCCAGCAACGGTTTCTTTTCCTGCGGTGGTGCAATGTCACGACGCGCCAGAATGGCTTGTCCAATGGCGGCGGCTACCAATGACGTACGACGACGTTCGCGCGAGGCGAGTTGCGGGTTTCGCGAGGCGAACAGAAGATCCAGCCGCTCAACCACCGACAGGAACAGTTGCGAACGAATCCGGCCAGGTGCGCTGCGACCGCCTTCTGACGCTTCGGCAATTGCAAATACTCGGCTGAACGCCGGATTGTCATCGTGAAACGCCGCCAGCGGGCGCACGATGTGATCGATCAGGCGGGTCAACGTCAGTGACGTTGCATCGGCGGGGAACGCCTGTTCGTGAATCCGTCGCAATTCATCCGAGTAACGAAGTGCGAGCGCCGCGAGCACTGCGTCCCGATTGGGGAAAAACTGGTAGAACGAACCTTTCGCAGTGTGTGCTTCGAGCGCGATCGCCTCGGCCGTCGCCCCCTGCACGCCCAGCCTCACGATCACCGTCGCTGCGGCATCCAGCAGCAAGTCGACCCGGCGCTGACCGCGCGACTGGCGGGGCTGACGGCGAAATGTGTCGTCCGGTAGCGGCGCTACAGCTGTGCTGCTGGCCTGTGGCGCTTGAGCGACGACCGAGTCGTCCGACGACGTCAGGTCGCTGGCCGTGACGAGCTTGAGTGAACGTTTGGCTGGCATCGCGCGAAGTTAGTCGTTGGAAGTGACCGGGGCGATATAGACTGCCACAACATCCATGACGTTGGTGCCGGTCGGACCGGTTTTGAGCAAAGCCTGTGCCGCATCCAGCGAGTGGTAGCTGCGAAACCACTGAAGATCTTTGATAGGGTCGCGCCCGTGTTCGCGAGCGGCCAGCGGAGACATTGCGTCAATGATGGCTCCGCATGCGTCGGTTGGACCGTCACGTCCGTCCGTACCGGCCGCAAGAATGGATGCGCGAAAAACATCGGCATCCCGACCGTGGCGCATCATCTCGGCTTCAAGCGCGAGTGCGGCTGAGAGTGCGAGTGCCTGCATTCGGCCACCCATCGGCGCGAGCACTTCCTCTTCATCGCCAACTCGGTTTTCACGAATGCCGCCCAGAATAACCAACTCCGGTTCAAAGCTGTCGTCGTTGTCTTCGTCTTCGTATTGAGAATCGTCAAAGTCGCCATGCGAACTGACATTCATCGAGACCGTTGGTTCACCGCCCCAGATGATGAGTTGCTCGCGTGCATCGTTGGCGGCGGAACGCACTGCGATACTCGCAATGGTATGGCCAAGTGTTTCTGCTTCGCCAGAAAGAGGCGCTTCGACCAGCGTGATGTCTTCAATGCCAAATGCGCGCGCGCGTTCGACCATCGCACGACACGCGTCCTGGTTTCGCGCGACGATTGAATAGTTCACGAGATCAAACGCCGCGTCGCCGGGATGCGGCGGCAAGACTGTGTCTTCGGCGGAACCTTGCAAGCCCAATGCAACGGCCAATTCGCGCGGAACTTTGTCGCGCAGATTGTAGGCATCCAACATCGCAAGAAATTCGGCTTCGCTCATCGGATCGGGCGAGCAGGGGCCAGAACCAATGACGGATGGCTGATC
>JBDTTO010000059.1:0-9868 GCA_039930585.1 Gemmatimonadaceae bacterium | reverse complement strand
GTGTTCATTCAAAGAAACTATACCCGTCGGTCGGTTTTCGCAAAAATAAAAGTCTTGCGGGTCGGTTTATGCTATATTATTCAACGTGACTAAGCCAAAACCCCGGAAACCGCAGGAACGCACCGCCGTAACGCGAGAGCTGTTGCTGCTCGCGGCCGAGCAGGTCTTTGCGCGCGTTGGTTATGAGAAGGCACAAGTGGACGAGATTGCGGCCGCGGCTGGCTTCAGCAAAGGCGGACTGTACGCACACTTCAAGAGCAAGGAAGGGCTTTTTCTGGCGCTCTATCAGGTAAAAACCGCCGGCTATCAAACGAAGCTGCGCGATGCTTTAGACAGCGCCCCAACGAAAGACGAAAAGATCAGCGCCTTTCGCGCGTTCTACATCGACCTGTCAAAGGACAGGGAGTGGGCACTCATCATCCTTGAAGTCAAATTGTTTGTTCGACGTCATCCGGAAGTGAAAGAAAAGCTTCGGCAGATTGACGAGCACGTGACCGACAGCATTGAATCGCAATTGAGTCGACTGTTCGGCAACGGCGCCCGCCCCGCCGGAGAAGCACTCGGCAGTATATTTTCAGCGTTGGTGTTGCAGGCCGATTTAGAACCGGAAGTGCTTACCGATCGCAAGATGCGCGTGATGCTGGGTACGATCTTTGATGCGTTGCTGCCAAGTCGCGCGCCGACCATTTCAACAAGGAAAGCCCGCGAGTAGTTCGTATTAGTGAATCATTTTATTCATGTTTTGGTGGGCCAGGTTTCGTCATTCATTGCCAAAGGCTTTTATGAATTTGAAGCGCGCTACGCTGGGATTTCTGTCGCTGTTGGCTGCCCCCGGCTACGGTCGCCGTGACGCGACTGCAATTGCACAAAACGTTGCACGTACGAGCGCAGATTGTTCGCTCGTTTTTTCTGGTGTTACGACGCCGCTAACGGATAGCGCGGGCGCGCGCTTTTTTATCGATCAGCCCATCGTGGCGGAAGTTCGTGGAGGGGAGGCTTGGTTAGGTGACCAGGTTAGAGAGTGGCCCGGTCGGAGTGGAACGTCGACATGGCTGGCTGGCGCACGCAAAAGCAGCACCGGTGCAATGGCGCGAATTGATACGCCGGATACTACGGTCCAAATGCAATTCCCTTCGCTGTTGGCCGCAACAAACATGCTGGCGCACGTCGTCTGGGGTGTTCGGAGCGACACAAGCTGGATGAATATTTCGGATTACGTGCGATCGATTTCGTATGGCATCTATGACGGAAATAAGTGGAGCATCCCGGAATTGGTCATGAAGGCCCCGGCGATTCATTGGACGACCTCAAACACATCCGTCCTGGTGGCCGACGCGAGGATGTACGTCGCTGCAGCAAATCATTCGCGTAACGGTGCGCCAAACCAGGCATTGGTCGCGCGCCGAGAATCCGGCGTTTGGAAACAGGTAGTTGTTGCGGAATCCAGGCTGCCCTTTGGCATACAGGCACTTCGACTGCAGCGCGCGGAACACGACGCAGTTGTGCTCGTGTACTCGGGCTTCGGAAGGGTCGCTGATTCCAGCTTTGCCGCGACTTTTGTCTCGCGATCGCTTGACGGTGGTGCGACATGGACCGCACCAAAAGTGCTTCGTGCGTTACCACCGCCCGCTATGCCAATGCTGGGCGGCTTTCATCGATTGTCCGATGGGACGCTGCATTTGATCTGGGCGTCAGAGATTGCCGGCGGCGGCGCGACAGAAGTATTGCACGAGATGTCTCGTGATGGAGGAATCACTTGGGAGTCCGCGAAGCCGATCACCGCTATAAACAAATTTGACTACTTACTGTCCACGCAACTTGGAGATCGAATTGTCGTAACGGTGCGGGACAGTGATCGCCTGCTCGCACAAGCTCTGGTGGGAAGTACTATTGGCTTTCAGGTTGCATCTTCGGTCCAGGCGCCTGGCCTGCCCGTGAATATTGTTCGATCGGGCAACGCATTCGAAACAGTGTGGGGACTTATAACAGGGCTAACGACTGCCGACAAAACGACAATCGGAGTTTCAGCGGTTTTGCACAGTGTCACCGCCAAAATCAAGTGTCGCCAATAACATCTGCAGGAGTTGTGGTGAGTAACAAATTGCGAGGCGTGAGCTGCGATCGAAAAACGACGTTAAGAACGATGCAACCGCGAAGGCCTTTCTCGATGAATAGCGCAATTGATCTAAATCCGAGAATGGCGCTGGATATTGAACGATCATGCGGCATTTCGCGAATAGAATATCAGACGGTGCAATCAAATCTCCAAGCCTATGATGCGGCGGCACAGATTCTCCACCGGACCACAATTTGGATCGCGGTTAACAACAGAGAGTGACCTAGGTCACCACGTTTCGTTGCGCATATCTGCACACTGCGGAAGTGAAAGTTGGCGTTCGGGTAATTCCTCTCTTTTCACTTGATCTGATTGGATGTAGGTCTTCTAGTGTGAAGCGATTTTCGGACACAGTGCTTGATGGGCGAAGGTGAATCAATCTTGTGATAGTCCCGGATTACTTGGAGTGGCGTACGTTACGTCGTGGTGTGCGGTGTTCATCATTCATTGCCATAGGTTTCTATGAATTGGAAGCGCGTGACGGTGGGATTCTTGTCCCTGCTCAGTGCCCCGAGCTACGTCGGGCTTGATTCGAGTACGCTTGCACAAAACGACAGAGCAACAAGCGAGGATTGTTCGCTGGTTTTTTCCGGTGTCACGACGCCGCTCACGGACAGCGCGGGCACGCGGTTTTTCGTCGATCAGCCCATCGTATCCAACGTGAAGGGTGGTGAGATCTGGTTGGGTACTGATTCGAGAGAGTGGCCGGGAGTGAGTGGCAAAACGCCCCGATTGGCAGGGGTACTCAAACGGCAGACCGGTGAACTCGCGGCAATCGACAGGCCAGAGTTTGCTCGTCAATTCCACTTACCAGCGCTCATTGCCCGAACCGATAAGTTGATGCACGTCGCGTGGGGTGCGCGCAACGATACAACGCATGATGATTTTATTACGTCCGTACAGTCGATTTCGTACAGCAGCTTTGACGGAAGCAACTGGACGGCTCCGGAGTTGGTTCTGGAGGCGCCAGCGCTTCGATGGATGCCTTCAGAGTATTCGGTACTGGAATCAGATTCTCGACTATTTGTTGCTGTGGCGAACAATCCGCCTGGCTCCGCGCCCAGCCAGGCCTTGGTATCGCGCCGTGAATCGGGAATTTGGAAGCCGGTGGTGGTTGCAGAATCAAAAAAATGGCTTGGCATACTAAAAGTTCGACTTCAAAGTGCTGGAAAGAACTCGTTGGTGCTCGTGTACAGCGGTTTTGCAACTATCAACGATTCCACTTTTTCGGCACTCTTTGTGTCCCGATCGGTAGACGGCGGCTCGACATGGAGCGCGTCAAAGGTACTGCGAAAGCTACCGCCACCTGCGATGCCATTACTGGGCGGTCTTCATCGAACGACTGACGGAACACTTCATTTGATTTGGACGCTCGAAGCAACCGAAACTGGCGGCGCGACCGAAGTATTTCACGAGATTTCTCGTGACGGAGGAAACACCTGGGAATCCATGAAGCCAATCCCCGCTCTGAGCAAATTTGACTTCTTGCTATCAGCACAATTGGGAGATCGAATTGTTGTGACAGTTCGGGGAAGTGATGCTTTGCTGGCACAAGCGTTGATTGGCGGTACCATTGGATTCCAACTTGTGTCTTCCCTCAAGGCCTCTGGCCTTCCCGTCAATATCGTTCGTTCCGGAACCGCACTCGAAACGACGTGGGCACTATTTGAGGGAGTGGCCACAACGGATAAAAAGAAAATCGGCACTGCAATCGTTCCGCACAGTGTCACGACCAATATCAGATGCCATTAGCGGAAAGCAGCAATGTGGTCATAGCAAATAGCGCGACGTGAACAGCAATCGAGAGCAATGTGAAGTTATGAGTAATTGCCAATAAACGATGATTTGCAGGCGACGTCATTGATTGCGAAGCGAACTAACCCACTCAACTTGGACAGGAACAGACACATGCCGCTTAGATGGAAATGGTTTTCAACGGCCGTATTCTGCTCGGTCATTACGCTGACTGCTGGCTGCGCCGATCAGGTGCAAAGTCCAATGCCTCATACTGCTGACAACCCGATCGCCCTCCCGCAGCCTGAATCGGCGGTGAAATGGCGTGCAGGCAAAGTGTTAATGGGAGCAGAGGCCGACTCCGTCCTTCGCGCGACCGCCGAACTTTGGCTCAGTAACGGAGACTCTTCATTGATGAAGACTTTGCAACAACCCGAGTGGATGCACGTCTTGAAGAAGCCAGAAAGCTCTCAACCGGTCGTCCTCTCCGATGAGGCTCCAATTACGGAGAGCGAAATGAACGGTTTGATCGCTGATTATCTGGCGTTCGCCGCATATCCTTCGGTCAGCACGAGTTCTACCACCGCAACATTCGGGGCCAACGGCAATCTTTCGGCCCAGACTACCATGACGATGATTGGTACTCATGGGAAGAATGACTCACGCGTCGATTTAGACGGTTTTGTCCATCAATCGATAAATCTCAGCGAGGAAGGACCAGCTACAGTATGTCCAGCCCCTACTGCCGGCACGGTTAGCGGGCAAACCATCAAAGCGTTTTTTGCATGTATCGGGATCGGCGGAACCAAGACCTTCACTTCCGCCATGACGCCATCCACACTTCCTTCCGTCTGCGGAATCACAGCAAAAACCCAAGGTCAACATACGGCGAAAGCTTGGGTCGCAGGGCTCAGTGTTACTGTTGGAGTCCCGCCGGCCGAGGTAACAGTGGTAGTTAGCCCAGGAGGATACGTCTCTTCCTCCGTGAAGCCCGATTTTGAGGCGAATGTTGCACCTCAGCCCGCGTGCCCTAGTCCAGCGGGTCTGGCTCTTGCCGTTACTGCGACCACGCAACCGGGACCGCAAATTTGGACGTTTGCGGCTACGCTAACAAACGCATCGGATAGTCCCTACACCTGGAAATGGACCGTTGACGGTGCGGTGGCAGCCGGCGTGACTTCACAGTTGACGCAGGTGTTCAACCCCGGACCGCATTCCATCATCGTAGAAGTCAAGAATAAGTACAACCTGACAAGTGCTCTGTCGTATCCGTTCACTGTGCCCAATTTGGATGAAGAAGTGCAGTACTACGAATGCAACGGTGTTTTCCAGCTAACGCCTGAGGGGTGTGAGGGTGAAGGTGGCGGTGGCGGTGGTGGCGGCGGCAGCGGTCCGCCATGCACGGCAGTCTGGCTTGTCCAGATCGAAGATTGGAGTGAGGTATTGCAACAGTGGGTACCCAGAAGCTCGTGGTATGAAAACCGCCCGTGTTAATCCAAGCTCGCGCATTCTCTTGAAGTTGTTCCCACTATTCACACAATTCGAATTATGAAAAACATTCTCAAATATGCACCGTGTATTGCCGCACTCTTCGTCTCGAATGTAGTCACTGCTCAACTGGCGCCCAGGTCAGAAAAGGCTCGCGCTCGAGCTGCTGGCAGGATCCCCACAACGGTGGCGCTACGAAGCACTCTCTTCCAAGGTAGGTCCGCCGTCATACTGCGGCGGCCGGAACGATCTGGAGGAGATCTCATAGTCCTGTCTGGCCCGTCCGTTACGCCGGAGCAACTGGCCTCTGCCGCCATGGCCCTGACGGCGAACAGAGATGAAACTGGCGACGTTGTCACCAAGCCATCCATGATCGCCGTTTCACAGTCATCCGGCGCCTCTGGTGTCGATCTACAAGCGGCAATGCGGGCGTTCGATTCTCTCCGTTCCGCCCCGCACTCCACCATTGCCGAAATTGGTGATGTGCAGGTGATGACCATTTATTTGCCTAGCAATGCTGGACGCGAATCTCTCAAGCAGAGAGGAAAAGCTGCATTTGAAATCAAGGGGAAGAAGCCTTGAGAGATTACCAGTAGCACTGAGTCAGATATCGATCTCAGTAATTGTTGGAATGCCCGCCTGCGAATCATGGAGCAGGCGGGCATTCCTTTTGACATCCGTCCGAACGTGCGCCACCAGACGTCGCGTATAACACTGAGAGTGCAAGTTGCGAAGTGCGCGTCCTGCCTTCTCAGTCAATCGCGGCAAGAACCTTCACGCGCCCACTAAACTCGAGCCCACCGTGTCGACGCAATACTATTTCGCGACGCAGTATCACTCTTCTGAATGCGATGCCAACAACAATACGAACGTACTGATTTGATAAAATTTGCCTGAACAACGAGCAACGCGACTAGAATATTCCTGTTGACACTCGCCAACCCACCTCAACGCGGCCGAATAATCACCAGCGCGACAATCGTCACCCCCGCAAACACCGCGCCCGCCAAAAACGTGAACTGCGGCCCAACCGTCTGCCACAGCACTCCGGCAATCACACTCGCGGCCAACAGTGTTAATCCGGTTACCAGATTGAACACACCGAACGCCGTTCCGCGCAGTTCGGCCGGCGAAGTTGCCGCAATCATCGTGGCCAGCAATCCCTGTGTAAAACCCATGTGCAAACCCCAAAGCAACACGCCAATCGCCAGCGAAACAATTCCCGTCGACGCCGCGAGCGTGAGATTGGCCAGCACCAGCAGCACCAATCCGATGTTCAATATTGAAATTTTGTTCACCCGATCTGAAATCACGCCAACCGGATACGCCGACACCGAATAGGCGAGCGACATCAGCACCAACACTGCGGGAGTCAGCTTGACTGGCAGCCCCAGTGATTGCGCGCGCAGCAGAAGAAACGCTTCACTGAAGCGAGCCAGCGTAAAAACGCCGGCGACTGCAACTATTTTCCAGTAATCTGCGCCAAGTCGGGCGAGTTCGTCGCGCCGCAACGGCATTCGTACCTGGCGCACTTCTTTGCTTCGTTCCGGCTCTCGCACCGCGAACAAAAGCACCACGACAGAAAGCACCGCGGGGATGACGGCGACCCAGAACACAGTACGAAAATTGTCCATCGTCATCCACATCAAACCAATCGCCAGCAGCGGGCCGACAAATGCGCCGATGGTATCGAGTGATTGACGCAACCCAAAACTCGCGCCACGCAGATGTGCGGGACTGATGTCCGCAACAAGTGCATCTCGCGGCGCCCCACGAATTCCCTTGCCAATGCGGTCGATGAATCGCGCGCCAATCAGCCACTCAATTGTCGGTGCGAGTGGAAAAATTGGCTTCGTAAGCGCGGCCAGACCGTAACCGATCAGTGCCAGAAGTTTGCGCTTGCCCAGCCAATCACTGATCGCGCCCGAGAATACTTTGGTGACCGCAGCGGTCGCTTCGGCGACACCCTCAATCACTCCAATGGTGATAGCCGAAGCGCCAAGCACGGTCAGCATGTAAACCGGAAGCAGCGCATGGATCATCTCCGACGAGATATCCATCAGCAACGAGACGAAGCCGAGTGCCCATATTCCCCGGGGAATCGCTCGCCAGCCCACACGACGAGCGGCTAACTCAGCTTCATCCATGAATTCCCGTTGTCCCCGTTGAAAGCGCGCGGCAGAAAGATCCTGCTATCATGATACTGCGCTGGGACGTCCGCCTGCATGGCGCGTTGCCTTGTACTCGCGACGCAACATACTGACTATTCCCAATGCGTAATTCTCTGCTTGGCGTGATGGTGCTCGCCGTGATGGTTCTCGCCGCACTCTTTCTCCGCCCCACACGCGTCGCTGCTCAGGTTCCCGACAGCGGCGTTGTTCAAATCGTGGTGGAAGAATCCATGGGGATGCTGTCGGGCTTTCGTGTGGCGTCGGCCGGCCTCACTGCTGTTACCGACGCCACTGGAAAAGCTCAACTCAGGCTTTCAGTCGGTCGCCAATCCATCGCAGTTTCGCGCATCGGATACACTGCGAAAACCATTTCGGCCGTCGTCATTCGCGACAGTGTAGTCACGGTGCGCGTATCCATGGCGATGAACGAAATGTCGATGGAACTCGACAACATCAAAGTCACCGCTGCACGCACGGGAAAGCTTGCCGGCGAAACTCCCATCCGCGTCGAACTGATTGACGAAATGGAAGTCGAAGAAAAAACGTTGATGTCGCCCAGTGGTATCGGCATGCTATTGAACGAAACACCAGGCCTGCACGTGCAAGCCGCATCACCCGGACTCGGCACAGGCAGCGTTCGTATACTTGGCCTTCCCGGTCAGTACACGGCGATGTTGGCCGATGGTCTTCCGTTGTATGGCGGCAGTGCGAGTGCACTTGGTCCGCTCGACATTTCGCCGGTTGATTTGCAGCGCGTTGAAATCATCAAAGGCGCGGCGTCGTCATTGTACGGCGGACAGTCGCTTGGCGGCGTCATCAACCTCATTGCGAAACCGCCCACGGGCAAAAAAGAGCTGCTGCTCAATCGTCGCATGCTTGGTGTAACTGATGCGGCCACGTGGCTCAGTCATCGGTTTGATGAGAAAACCGGTTTGTCATTGTTGGTTGCCGGTACACATCAGGATGTTGTTGATATCGATCACGATGGCTGGGCCGATCAGGCGAAAGCCAATCGCTGGAGCATTCGACCACGCCTCAATTCCGTTGACGAACGCGGACGCACGTTTTTCGCGACTGCGGGATACGGTTTCGACAAGCGCGATGGCGGAACCATTCGCGGCGCCGTTGCACCAAACGGACTTCCATTTGCCGAAAGTTTGAAAAGCAATCGCGCGGACATTGGCGCAACAGTTGGAATTCCGCTCAACGGCAATGATAATTTCGCCGTGCGGTTTGCGCTTTCAACCAATTGGCGCGATCGCGGGTTCGGCGCTGGACCGATTGAACGCGATCGCACATCGACAGGGTTTCTCGAACTCACGCGCGCAATCAACTGGAAAGGCGCGACCACAGTTGTGGGAACCGCATTTCAATTCGATGTATTTAAAAACACGCTGAACGACGTATTCGATCATCAGTGGCTCACGCCCGGACTCTTTGCAACAACCGAACGCGCGGTTGGTCCACTGGCACTTTCCGCGAGTGTGCGCGGCGATGCGCAACCAGACGCCGGCGTTCAACTCACTGAACGTTTTGCCGTGCTCGCAAAACCAATCGATAGATGGTCAGTGCGCGCGAGCATTGGAACGGGATTCGCTCCGCCTACTTCCACAACCGAAGAGACCGAAGCGATTGGCCTGCGCAACATTCGACGCATTGCAAAACTGCACGCAGAAAAAAGCGTCGGCGGCATGCTTGATGTAAACGGTGAATTGGCGGGCGCCGAAGTTCTGGTTACGACGTACAGCTCCGTCGTGAACAATGCGGTTCAGTTAGTTGATCTGCAGGATTCCATCGGCCTGGCCACACTGAGGAATGCAGGCGGACGATCGAGAGTGAGCGGCGTCGAAGCGCTGAGCGTCTGGCGATTTAACGGCGGCAAATTCATCGCGAATTATGGATACTCTCGCGGCAGTCGCCCCGACGCCAACACGGGTGCGCGGGAAATCACGCCGTTGCTGCCCCGTCATCGCGCCGGTGGCGATCTCATGCTCGAAAAAGAAGGCGTATATCGCATGGGAATCGAAGGCACGTGGTTTGGCACGCAGGCACTCGACGACAATCCATTTCGCAGCGAATCAAAGCCGTATGTCTACCTGATGGCGATTGCGGCGAAACAGTTTGGACCGCTTGAGCTCGTGGCCAATTTTGAAAATCTGCTCAACGTACGACAAACTGATTACGATCCGCTGGTTCGCAGATCACCGGGCACCGCCGGCAGATGGACCACCGATACGTGGGCGCCACTTGAAGGGTTTATGGCGAACGTTGCCGTGCGATTGAGGTGGAAATAGCGGCGTGGTAGCAGTCTCGCCGCGGTCTGCGAGGGCGCTACTTTGTCGCGCGCAGCACCATCGTT